>NZ_JBFUHV010000147.1:0-25982 GCF_056402215.1 Rhodococcus sp. P4_B6
GCACCGAGGCCGGCATCGCCACCTACCGCCAACGCTCACCCATCGCCGAAACCGTGTTCGGGCACGCCAAACACAACCTCGGATTCCGCCGGTTCACCAGCCGCGGCCTCGACCGGGCCCGCAGCGAATGGGCCTTCCACGCCGCGGTCCACAACATCGGCAAGATCCTCACCCACCTGACCGCAGGAAACACCCTCCCGGCCACCACCTGACCAGGCGGGGCCACCCCCGCCCGCACCGGCACCCGCCACAAGCCACGAGAGGGCCACACCACCCTCACTCAATTCCGCAACATCCCCTCCAGCTACCAAAAAGGCGCACGGGGGCGTCAGCGCACGATCACGACGTCCAGCGTCCGGGGACCGTGCACGCCTTCGACGCGGTTGAGTTCGATGTCGCTGGTGGCGCTGGGACCGCTGATGAACGTCAGCGGTGTGGTCGCGTCGAGGGTCTGGAAGGCCTGCGGCACGGTGTCGACGATGTGGTCGGTGCGCACGATGCAGATGTGGTGATCCGGGACCAGCGTCAGCGCCCGGCGTCCCTGACCGGCGCCGCCGTCGAGCACGATGGTGCCGGTGGCCGCGATTCCGAGGGTGCAGCCGGTGACGACCACGTCGATGGCGTCGAGTTCGAGCGTCGACAGTTCGGCGGGGGCGCCGTCGACGACGACGTCACGTCGCGGCCGCCACGACTGCGGCAGGTCCGGTGGGACGACGGCCCGCTTCCCCTCCGCGATCAGTCCGGTGACGATCTCGGCGACGGTGGTCTCGTCGGCGCGGTGGACCTGTGCGCGGTAGTCGTCGACGGTGTGGGCGAACAACTCGACGTCGCCGGGGCCGGACGCGGGCTCGCGGTGGTAGTCGCGGGGAACGGGGTCGGGGGCCGGCGCGTCGGCGAGCGCCGACCGGATCCGGGACAGTATCTCTGCGCGTGCGGTCATCGTGTCGTGTCCTCGTGTGTGCGGGCCCACCATTGTCGGAACGTTTCCTTCGGCGGGGCGGGCAGGTCGCGGCTCGCGGTCCATTTCGATGCCGGGTACGGCAGCGACGTGATGCGTCCGGACCGGCCGCCCAGCACCCGGCCGACCTTGGCCGCCGTCTCGGCGGCGGCGAACCGTTTCTCCGAACCCATCACGAAGCCGGCGGCTTTCATCGCGAGGTCCTGGCCGCCGGGAAGTCCGTGCCGTTCGGAGTCGACCTGTTCCGCGCGTAGGTGCACGAGGATGCTGGGGATGTCGATGCGGACCGGGCAGGCGTCGAAGCAGGCGCCGCACAGGGTGGAGGCGTAGGGCAGTGAGGCGTTCGGGTCGTCGTGGCCGGTGGTCCCGGTGAGTTGTGGGCTGAGGATCGCGCCGATCGGCCCGGGGTAGACCGACCCGTACGCGTGCCCGCCCGCCCGCTCGTAGACGGGGCACACGTTCAGGCAGGCGCTGCAGCGGATGCAGTGCAGTGCCGCCCGCCCGGTCTCGTCCGCGAGGACGTTGGTGCGACCGTTGTCGAGGAGGACGACGTGGAAGTTCTGCGGGCCGTCGCCGGGGTGCACCCCGGTCCACATGGAGGTGTACGGGTTCATCCGCTCGGCGGTGGACGACCGGGGCAGCAGTTGCATGAACACCTCGAGGTCGGTGAACGTGGGGACCAGTTTCTCGATGCCCATGAGCGTGATGAGGGTGTCGGGGAGGGTCAGGCACATCCGTCCGTTGCCCTCCGACTCCACCACCGCGAGGGTCCCGGTTTCCGCGATTCCGAAGTTCGCGCCGCTGATCGCGACCTTGGCGGACAGGAACTTTCGCCGCAGGTGCGCCCGCGCGGCCATCGCCAGCGCGCGGGGGTCGTCGGTGATGTCCTTGTCGACGCCCGGCATCGCGTTCAGGAAGATCTCGCGGATTTCGGCGCGGTTGCGGTGGATGGCGGGAACGAGGATGTGGCTCGGTTTGTCCTCGCCGAGTTGGACGATGAGTTCGGCGAGGTCGGTTTCGATGGCCGCGATCCCGTTCTCCTCGAGATGCTCGTTCAGGCCCGTCTCCTGGGTGGCCATCGACTTGACCTTCACCACCTCGTCGGAGCCGGTGGCCCGCACGAGGTCGGTGATGATCCGGTTCGCCTCCTCCGCGTCGCGCGCCCAGTGGACGGTGCCGCCGTGGGCGGTGACGTTCTCCTCGAACTGCACGAGCAGTTCGGGGAGCCGGGCCATCACGTCCGCCTTCAGGGCGCTGCCGGCCCGGCGCAGTTCCTCCCAGTCGTCGACCTCGGCGACCGCGGCGATCCGTTTGTTRCGGATGGTAGTGGTGGCGGCGCCGAGGTTGGCGCGCAGCTGGGTGTCGGTGAGTGCCTTCCGTGCGGCGTCGGGGAAAGATTCTGTGCCCCGGATGTTTCCGGTGCCGGCGTGGAAGGTGGGTGAGCCGAGGAACGTGGTCATGCGTTGCTCCCGATCTTCTCGGTGCTCGCCAGGATCTCGGCGAGGTGGACGGTGCGGACCCCGCTGCGCAGCCGGGACAGCCCGCCGCCGATGTGCATCAGGCAGGACGAGTCGCCGGCGCTGCACACCTCGGCGCCGGTGCTCAGGATGTTGCCCATCTTGTCGGCGAGCATCGCGGTCGACGTCTCGGAGTTCTTCAGCGCGAACGTTCCGCCGAAGCCGCAACAGGATTCGGCCGCGGGTAGCTCGATCAGGGTCATCCCCCGCACCGCGCGCAGCAGTTGCAGCGGTTTGTCGGCGACCCGCAGCATCCGCAGCGAGTGGCACGTCGGGTGGTACGTCACCCGGTGCGGGTAGTAGGCGCCGACGTCGGTGACGCCGAGGACGTCGACGAGCAGTTCCGACAGCTCGTACGTCCGGGACGCGATCTCCTCGACGCGGGTCGCGAGCGATTCGTCGCCGTACCGGCGGGCGACCATCGCGTGCTGGTGCCGGACGGATCCGACGCACGAACCGGACGGGGCCACCGCGACGTCCCACGACGGTCCGCTCTCGAACGCCTCCACGTGGTGACGGACGAGCGGCAGCGCCTCGGCCTGGTAGCCGGTGTTGACGTGCATCTGCCCGCAGCACGTCTGCTTCGGCGGGAACACGACCTCGTGGCCGAGCCGCTCGAGCAGGCGGACCGTGGAGGTGGCGGATTCGGGGAACAGGGCATCCGCCAGGCAGGTGGCGAACAGGGCGATTCTCATCGGGTACTCCAACCGGGCTGGGCTGTGGTCTGACCACAGTGTCGTCCTGCACCGCATCGAGCAGGATCTGGCGGCCGGCAAACTCACCGTCGGCGGTCGTCTGCCCGCCGAGCGCGCACTCGCCGAGGAACTGGGCGTCGGACGCTCGTCCGTCCGCGAGGCCATCCGCGTGCTCGAGGCGATGGGCATCGTCCGCACCGCCGTCGGCTCCGGACCGGACGCAGGCGCGATCGTCGCCGCCGACCCGGCCGCGTCCATCGGCGCGGCCCTGCGGCTGCACATGGCGACGCGCACCCTGCCGATCCGCGACGTCGTCCAGACGCGCACGCTGCTCGAGTCGTGGGCGGTGCAGGAAGCCGCCGGACAGTCCGGTGACCTCGACTTCTCGGCCATCGACACGCTGCTCGACGCGATGGACGACGAGGACCTCTCCCCGGAGGCGTTCCACCGTCTCGACGCCGACCTGCACGTCGCGATGGCCGGGCTGGCCGGCAACGTTCTCGTCGAGGCGATGATGGTCTCGCTCCGCGACTCCATTCACGGCTACGTCATGCAGGCCGTGCCGCTGCTCGACGACTGGCCCGCGGTCGCGACCCACCTGCGCTGCGAGCACCGCGGCATCGTCGCCGCCCTCCGCGGCGGACACGGCGCCGAGGCCGCCGGCTTGGTGCGGGAGCACATCGAGGGGTTCTACGGGCGCTTCGCGCCCGTGCGTGGGTAACGAGTCTCTGGACTCGTCAACCGCTCACGGGGCGGTACGCCCCCAGGATCTGCGCCTCGGCGTCTTCGAGGTAGGTCTTGAGCAGCTGACCAGCGGCTTCGGTGTTGCCGGCGACGAGGGCGTCGTAGATCTCGTGGTTGCGGGTGAGGTACGGCCCGTGGAATCGGTGGGCGTCGTCCATGACGTGGAAGACGAGCCGTGCCTCGTTCCAGACGCTGCGCATGAGTTCGTCGATGCGGTTGCTGTTGTTGAGGCTCGCGAGGGCGCTGTGGAAGTGGATGTCGGCGGTGCCGACGCCGGTCCAGTCCTCGACGGCGTGCCGTTCGTCGGCCAGGTCCAGGGCCTCGGCGACGCCGGACAGGTCGCCGGTGGCGGGGTCGAATCCGTTGACGCCGGCGCATTCGACGACGCGCCGGCAGATGTAGAGCTCGGTGATGTCCTCGGCGGTGGGTACGCGGACGAAGACGCCGCGGTTGAGTTCGTGCGCCACCAGCCGGTCTTCGATCAGGATCTGGAAGGCCTCACGGACGGTGTTGCGGGAGACGTCGAGGGCGGCGCAGATGTCGGGTTCGGACAGTCGCGCCCCTGGTTGGAACGTTCCGTCGATGATGGCGTCCCGCAGAATGCCGGCGACCCGCGTGGTCCTGCTGGTGCGTTCGAGCAGGCCGCGGTGAGCGGCCAGGCGGGAATGCGCATCGCCGCGAAGGGCATTCGAGCTGGTCAAGTCCACTCCTCAGGTTTCGATCTCGACCGCAATCATAGTTGTCAGCTCGGTTCCGCGATTTCTTCCAGGATAACAATCCTCTCGAGGTATTGCAGGATCGTTGAACGATTTGTACCGTGATGGGAGTTACATCGGATTCTTCGAGCAGTTACATCCCTTCTTCAGGCGAGGTGCCATGACCACAGATACACAGACCGAGGTCGCGCAGGCGCGCCCCTTCGACTGGTTCCGCACCCTCGGGCCGAAGGGAAAAAGAGCCTTCATCGGCGCGTTCGGCGGATACGGGCTCGACTCCTACGACTTCCAGGTCCTCCCGCTCGGCCTCGCGGCCATCGCCGCCTACTTCGGCCTCACCACCGGTCAGGCAGGCCTGCTGACCACCGTGACGCTGGTGGTGTCCGCGCTCGGCGGCGCCCTCGCCGGCATCCTCGTCGACAAGATCGGCCGGGTCCGCACGCTGCAGGTCACCGTCGCGACGTACACGATCTTCACGGTGCTGTGCGGCTTCGCGCAGAACTTCGAGACGCTGCTGATCTTCCGCGCCTTCCAGGGCCTCGGCTTCGGCGGTGAGTGGGCGGCAGGCGCGATCCTCGTCGCCGAATACGCCCGCGCCGAGTACCGTGGCCGGGCCGTCGCCTTCGTGCAGAGCGCGTGGGCCGTCGGCTGGGCGCTGGCCGTGATCGTCTACACCGTCGTCTTCCAGCTGTTCGACCCCGACGTCGCGTGGCGCGTGCTGTTCTTCACGGGTGTGCTGCCCGCCTTCCTCATCATCTGGGTGCGCCGGAATCTGAAGGACCCCGAGGTCGTCACGGAGCGCCGCGAGTCCGCGGGCAAGCAGACGGGCTCGTTCGCGGCCATCTTCCGCGGCGGACTGCTCCGCACCACCGTGCTCGCGTCGCTGCTCGCCACCGGTGTGCAGGGCGGCTACTACACGCTGGCGTCCTGGCTGCCGACGTTCCTCAAGACCTCGCGCGGACTCGACGTCGTCGGCACCGGCGGCTACCTGGCGATCCTCATCTCCGGAGCGTTCCTCGGCTACGTCAGCGGCGGCATCCTCACCGACAAGCTGGGCCGCAAGCGGACCATGCAGCTGTTCGCGTTCCTGTCGGCGATCTTCATGGTCGGCTACACCCAGGTGCCCGAGGGTGCGAACATGCTGATCCTGATCCTGGGCTTCCCGCTCGGCTTCTGCACGTCGGCGATCTTCAGCGGATTCGGATCGTTCTTGTCCGAGCTGTACCCGACGCAGTCCCGCGGCACCGGCCAGGGCTTCACGTACAACTTCGGCCGCGCGGTCGGCGCCGTGTTCCCCGCCGTCGTGGGTTTCCTGGCCGCCACCCAGCTGGGCATCGGAGGCGCGATGATCTTCGGCGCGCTCGGTTACGCCATCGCCGTGTTCGCCCTGTTCTTCCTCCCCGAGACCCGCGGGAGCGAACTTGCCTGACTCGCCGACCGACCTCCGCTCCGCGTTCCGCTCGGGACGCGTCACCCCGACCGCCGGTCTGGCACCCGGATTCGCGCAGACGAATCTCATCGCCGTCCCGCAGGACTGGGCATACGACGTGCTGCTGTTCACCCAGCGCAACCCCAAGCCGTGCCCCGTCCTCGACGTCGGCGACGCCGGCTCCCGGACGACGATGCTCGCCCCCGGCGCCGACATCGCAACGGATCTGCCGCTGTACCGGGTGTGGAAGGACGGCGAACTCGCGGACGAGACCACGGACGTGTCCTCGCTGTGGCGGGACGACCTCGTCGCGTTCCACATCGGGTGCAGCTTCACGTTCGAACACCCGGTGGCCGCTGCCGGGGTGCCGCTCCGGCACGTCGAGCAGGGCAGCAACGTCCCGATGTACGTCACCGACCGCGAGTGCAGGCCCGCGGGCCGGGTCAGCGGGCCGATGGTGGTGTCGATGCGACCCGTCCCCGAACACCAGGTGGCGCTCGCGGCGGCGATCTCGGCGCGGATGCCCGCCGTCCACGGTGGCCCCGTGCACGTCGGTGATCCCGCGGAACTCGGCATCGCCGATCTCGCGGCCCCCGACTTCGGCGATCCGGTGAACTTCGAGCCCGGCGACGTCCCGATGTTCTGGGCCTGTGGGGTCACCCCGCAGGCGGCGGTGATGGCGTCCCGGTTGCCGTTCGCGATCACCCACGCACCCGGGTACATGCTGATCACCGACACCCCGGACAGCGAGTACGTCCTGGAGGTCCCCGATGCGCGTTGACCTGAACTGCGACCTCGGCGAGGGCTTCGGGCAGTGGACGCTGGCCGACGACGAGGCCCTCCTCGACGTCGTCACCAGTGCGAACATCGCGTGCGGGTTTCACGCGGGCGATCCGATGATCATCCGCAAGGCCTGCGAGAGCGCGGCCGAGCGAGGCGTCGCGATCGGGGCGCACGTGGGCTTCCGGGATCTGGCCGGATTCGGCCGGCGCGAACTCGCGGTGTCGCCTGCGGATCTTCGCGATGAGACGCTGTACCAGATCGGCGCGCTCGCCGGGTTCGCCCGCGCCGCCGGATCCTCGGTGACGTACGTCAAACCGCATGGTGCGCTCTACAATTCCGCGGCACTCGACTTCGAGCGGGCCGATGCGGTCGCGTCGGCCATCGACGAGTTCGCCGAGCCGCTCACGCTGATGGGACCACCCGGATCGCAGTTGCAGCGGGCCGCGGAGGCGCACGGCATCGAGTTCGTCGCCGAAGGGTTCGCCGACCGCCGCTACACCGCCGCGGGCACGCTGACCCCGCGCTCGGTGCCCGGCGCCGTCATCGACGATCCCGACGTCGCCGCCGCCCAGGCCGTGCGGATGGTGTCGACCGGAACGGTGGAGTCGATAGACGGCGACGACGTCGCGGTCGCGGTGCGCAGCATCTGCGTGCACGGCGACACGCCCGGGTCCGTGCACACCGCGCGCCGGGTCCGTCACGCGCTGGAGAGTGCCGACGTCACGCTCGGATCCTTCACATGACCACCCCCACCCGGATCCTCCCGGCGGGCGATCGGGCCCTGCTCGTCGAACTCGACTCGGAACCCCTGGTCGTGTCGCTGACCGAACGCCTGCGCCGGACACCGGTTCCCGGTATGGAGGACGTGCTGCCCGCGGCGCGCACGGTGCTCGTCACCACCACACCGCGGACCGACCTCGACGAGGTGCGCCGCGCGCTGCGGACGTTGACCGTCGACCTCGAGGTGCACGACCACACCGGCGTCCCCGAATCGGAACCGATCACCATCCCGGTCCGCTACGACGGCGCCGATCTCGCCGATGTCGCCGACCTTCTGCGGATGAGCCGCGAGGACGTGATCGCCGCCCACACCGCCGCCACCTGGCGTTGTGTATTCATCGGATTCGCACCGGGTTTCGGCTACCTGAGTTGCGGCGACGACCGGCTCACCGTGCCCCGGCGCGCGCAGTCACGCACCGTGGTGCCCGCCGGGTCCGTGGCCCTCGCCGGCGGCTACGGCGCGGTGTATCCGCGGTCCTCACCCGGCGGATGGCAGATCATCGGAACCACGGACTCCCCGATGTGGAACCTCGACGCGGAACCCCCGGCGCTGCTGCAGCCGGGACGTCGCGTCCGATTCGTCGACGAGGAAACGCTGTGAGTGAACTCGAAGTACTCGAAACGGGTCCGCTCAGCCTGATCCAGGATCTCGGCCGCCCCGGCTACCTGAGTTCGGGTGTCGGCGTGTCCGGCGCCGCCGACCGCGGGTCCGCGAGGCTCGCGAATCGTCTGGTCGGGAACGACGAGAACGGCGCGTGCATCGAGGTGCTGATGGGCGGGCTCGCCCTGCGTGCGCAGGCGGTGACGACCGTCGCCGTCACCGGTGCCCCCGCCACGGCGCTGCTCGACGGCATCCCGATGGGTCACGCGAGCGTCATCGTGATGCAGCCGGGGCAGACGCTGCGGTTGCAGTATGCGCACGTCGGGCTGCGCAGCTACGTCGGGGTCCGCGGTGGCCTCGCGGTGCCGGACGTGCTCGGCTCCCGCAGCACCGACACCCTCTCCGGGATCGGGCCGGAAGCGTTGAAGCCCAACGACGTCCTGCCCGTCGGCACGTGGACGAGGAACTTCCCGAACGTCGACGTCGCGCCCCTCCCCGCGATGGACCCCGGACCGCTGTCGGTGCGGGTCATCGGCGGCCCCCGCGACGACTGGTTCACCAACCCGGACGCGCTGACCACGGGTGCGTGGGCGGTCTCCCCGGACACCGACCGCATCGGCGCCCGGCTGAACCGGCACGCCGGCGCACCTGCCCTGCAGCGGACGTCCGAGGCCGAACTCCCCACCGAGGGCGTCGCACTCGGGTCCATCCAGGTTCCGCCGAGCGGGCAGCCCGTCGTGTTCCTCGCGGACCATCCCATCTCCGGCGGTTACCCCGTCATCGGCGTCGTCGCGGACGAGGACATCGACCGGATCGCCCAGGCCCGCCCAGGCCAACTGATTCGCTTCACCACTGCGTGATCGGCTGCGCGCCGATCCCACTACAGGAGATCACCCCATCGCCATGAACAGCATCGGCACGGAACTCGACACACCCTGGTCCCACGAGTTGTGGCGCAACACGCTGCTTGCGGAACCGCACCGTCAGGGCACCGCGGTCGCGCGCCACTACGCGTCCGCGCTGCCGATCAGCTACGCCACCGAAACCGATCCGGCACAGGCGATCCGCGACGTCGCCGCGGTGGAACGTCTCGACGTCGACAGTGTGGCGCTGACGTTCACCACCACCGAGGCGTCCGCGCCGTACGAGAACCTCAAGATCTACGCCGTCGGGAAACCCGCACCGCTCAACGAGGTGCTGCCGATCCTGTCCAGCCTGGGCGTCAACGCCCTCGACGAACGTCCGGCCGCGCTGACCCGGCCGGACGGCAGTCGCGCCTGGATCTACGACCTGACCGTCGACCTGCCGGCCGTCACGGACGGCCACGGGTCCACTCGGGACGGCCGGATCGCGGACGCGTTCCGCGCGGCGTGGACGGGTGAGACCGAGGTGGACGGGTTCAACGCCCTTGTCCTGCACGCCGGGCTCGGCTGGCGTCAGGTGACCGTCCTGCGGGCGTACGCCGCATACCTGCGGCAGGCCGGGCTCCCGTACAGCCGCAGCAACGTCGAACGAGTCCTGCTGGGCAACACCGGCATCACCCAACTCCTCGTCGAGTTGCACGCACTCCGGCTCGACCCCAGCCTGGAACAGGACGCCGCCGCGGAGAGCGCGCTCGAAGACCGCATCTCGGCCGCGATCGACGCCGTCGCCGGAATCGACGCCGACCGGATCCTGCGGGCCCTGCTGTCCCTGATCCGCGCCACCACCCGCACGACCTACTACGCCGGCGACCCCCGGCCCGGGCGCGCCCTCGCGTTCAAGTTCGACTCCTCGTCGATCGACGAATTGCCGCTGCCCCGGCCGAAATACGAGGCCTACGTGTACTCGCCGCGGATGGAGGGCGTGCACCTGCGGTTCGACGACGTCGCCCGCGGCGGCCTCCGGTGGTCCGATCGGCGCGACGACTTCCGCACCGAGATCCTCGGACTCGTGAAGGCGCAGGCGGTCAAGAACGCCGTCATCGTCCCCGCCGGGGCGAAGGGCGGCTTCGTCGTCAAGAACCCGCCCGCGGCGACCGGCGACGCCGCCGCCGACCGGGAGGCGATGCTGGCGGCCGGAATCTCCTGCTACCGCGAATTCATCTCGAGCCTCCTCGACATGACCGACAACCTCGACATCGCGACCCGGCACGTGATCGCGCCGGACGGCATCGTCCGCCGCGACGGCGACGACACCTACCTCGTGGTCGCCGCGGACAAGGGCACCGCGGCGTTCTCGGACGTCGCCAATGCCGTCGCGCTCGCGCGCGGGTACTGGCTGGGCGACGGTTTCGCGTCCGGCGGGTCCGTCGGCTACGACCACAAGGCGATGGGCATCACCGCCCGCGGCGCGTGGGAGAGCGTCGTGCAGCACTTCCGTGAGATGGGCGTCGACACCCGCACCGACGACTTCACCGTCGTCGGGATCGGCGACATGAGCGGCGACGTGTTCGGCAACGGGATGCTGCTCAGCCCCCACATCCGCCTCGTCGCCGCGTTCGACCACCGCCACGTCTTCATCGACCCCGATCCCGACCCGCAGACGTCCTGGGACGAGCGGGCGCGGCTCTTCGGCCTCGGCAGGTCCAGTTGGAAGGACTACGACAGGGCGGTCCTCAGCGAGGGCGCGATGATCGTCGACCGGTCGGCGAAGTCGGTTCGGCTCACACCGCAGGCGCGGCGCGCGCTGGGGATCGACACGGATCGGGCGCTCACCACCGTCGAACTCGTCCGCGCCGTCCTCGGTGCGCCCGCGGACCTGCTGTGGAACGGCGGCGTCGGCACGTACGTCAAGGCCACGTCGGAGAGTCACGCGGACGTCGGCGACAAGTCGAACGACGCCGTCCGGTTGGACGCGCCCGCGCTGCGCGTCCGGGTGGTCGGCGAGGGCGGCAACCTCGGCCTCACCCAACTCGGCCGAATCGAATACGCGCGCCACGGCGGTCGTGTCAACACCGACGCACTCGACAACTCGGCCGGTGTCGACTGCTCCGACCACGAGGTCAACATCAAGATCGCCCTCGCGGGCGCCACCGCCGACGACACGCTCACCGCGCAGGATCGTCGAGAACTGCTGTCCGACATGACCGAAGACGTCAGCAGGCTCGTCCTCGCCGACAACCGCAGCCAGAACGAGATGATGAGCCTCAACCGGGCGCAGGCGGCGACGCTCGTCAGCTTCCACTCCCGCATGGTCGACGACCTGGAACGGCGCGGCCACGTGGACCGCGCGATCGACGTGCTCCCGACGTCCGCCCAGTTCGGTGCCCTCGAACGCGAGCAGAAGGGCCTGACCAGCCCGGAACTGGCGCAGCTCACCGCGCAGGTCAAGCGGTTCATCAAGAGCGAGTTGTCGGGCACCACGCTCCCCGACAACAAGGTCTACGCCGGCCGGCTCCACGACTACTTCCCGCCGCGGCTCGGCCGCGAGTACGCGCACACGGTCGCCGCGCATCCGCTGCGCCGGGAGATCGTCACCACGTCGGTCGTCAACGACATGGTCGACCGTGCCGGGATGACGTTCGCCTTCCGGCTGCGGGAGGAGACCGGCGCCGACTCGGCGGAGGCGGTGAACGCCTTCACCGCCGTCACCGAGATCTTCGACCTCGGAGCGACTTTCGCGCGGATCCGGGCGGCGGCCGACACGACCCCGGCGTCCGGGACGAACGCGCTGACCGTGCAGACCCAGCGGCTGATCGACCGGGCGTCGCGGTGGCTGACCACGCACCGGCCGCAACCGCTGCCGCTCGAGGCCACCATCGCCCGCTACCGGCCGGTGGTCCGCGAACTCGGACCCCGCGTGCGGGAATGGTTGCAGGGCGACGAGATCACCGCCGTCGAGGGCCGAACCGAGGCCCTGACGTCGCGGGGTGCGGACGCCGGGATCGCCGCCGACGTCGCGGACCTCCTGCACACGTACTGCCTTCTCGACATCGTGGACATCGTGGACATCGCGGAGATCTCCCAGCACCGCGCGGAGGACGTCGCGGAACTGTATTTCGCGCTGTCGGCGCACCTGCACATCAACACCGCGCTGACCGCCGTCACCGCGCTCCCGCGGCTGGACCGGTGGCACGCCCTCGCCCGCCTCGCCCTGCGCGACGACCTCTACAGCTCGCTGCGCGCCATCACCCTCGACGCGCTGTCCGTCAGCGAACCCGGCGACGCCGCGGCCGACAAGGTCGACCAGTGGGAGCAGCACAACGCCGCCCGGCTCGCCCGCGCGCGGGCGCTGCTCACCGAGATCGAGTCGGAGGTCGCCACCGAACCCACGCTGGCGCTGATCTCCGTCGCGGCCAGGCGGATCCGGGCGATGACGCGGTAGGCGCTTCGCGCCCGTGCGTGCTCAAGGAGTCTCTGGACTCGCTAACCACGCACGGGCCGCGGAGCGACCTACAGCACCTGCGACAGGAACTGCTGCAGCCGTTCGGTTTCGGGCTTGTCGAACAGCTGGTCCGGTTTGCCGGTCTCGACGACGGCGCCGTGGTCCATGAACAGCACGGTGTCGGACACCTCGCGGGCGAAGCCCATTTCGTGGGTGACGACGACCATCGTCATGCCGCCCTTCGCGAGGTCGGCCATCAGGGCGAGGACGCCCTTCACCAGTTCGGGGTCGAGTGCCGACGTCGCCTCGTCGAAGAACATCACTTCGGGTTTCATCGCGAGGGCGCGGGCGATCGCGACGCGCTGCTGCTGCCCGCCCGACAGGTTGCCGGGCCGTGAGTCGGCCTTGTTGGCGAGGCCGACGAGTTCGAGTTGCTCGAGCGCCACCGACCGCGCCTCGTCCTTCGACATGCCCTTGAGCTTGCGGGGGCCGAGCGCGATGTTGTCGACGACGGTCTTGTGCGGGAACAGGTTGAAGTGCTGGAACACCATGCCGATGCGCTGCCGCAGCTTGTCGGGGTTGTCCTGCAGCACGGATTTGCCGTCGAGCAGGACGTCGCCCTGATCGGGTTCGTGCAGCCGGTTGAGGACCCGCAGCAGCGTGGACTTGCCGGAGCCGGACGGCCCGATGACGGTGACGGTGTCGCCGGCGTCGACGTGGAGGTCGACGCCGCGCAGCACCTGGTTGGTGCCGAACGCGAGGTGCAGGTTGGTTCCAGTGAGAGAGACGGCCATCGCCCTATCCCCTTTCCACGACGATGGACTGTTCCACCGGGTCGAGCGTGCCGGACGTGTCGGCGCGGCCGGTGCGCAGACGGTTGTCGATGTAGTTGACGAGGTGCGTCAGCGGGATGGTGAGCGCCAGGTAGAACAGGCCGGCGGCGACGAGCGGTGACAGGTTGCCGGTCTGTGCGTTGAGGTCGCGGCCGACGGCGAACAGTTCCCGCTGGCTGACTAGCAGGCCGAGGAAGTAGATCAGCGACGAGTCCTTGATCAGGGAGATGAACTGGTTCATCAGCGCGGGCAGCACCCGCCGCACACCCTGCGGGACGACGACGAGCGTCATCGACTTCCGATAGCTGAAGCCGAGCGCCCGGGACGCCTCGAGCTGTCCGGGTTCGACGCTCTGGATCCCGGACCGGAAGATTTCACCGATGTACGCGGACGCCAGCAGCGACAGTGCGGCGGCGCCGAGCCAGTACGGGTTGTTGCCGGTGAGTCCCTTGACGACGGGTCCGGCGCCGAGTCCGACGATGAGGATGATGACGACGGCGGGCAGACCGCGGAACACGTCCGTGTAGACGCGGGCGGGCCAGCGCAGCCAGCGGGTGCGGGAGATGCCGGCCATCGCGAGCAGCATGCCGAGGACGGTGCCGACGATGCCGGACGCCAACGCCAGGATCAGTGTGTTCGGTAGACCGGTCTTCAACAGGTCGGGGAAGGCCCGGGTGTAGAGGTCCCAGTCGAAGAACGTGTCCTTCAGTTGCTGGAGTGTCGACTTGGGTTCGGCGACCGGGGTTTCGGTCGTGTCGTTCGCGTTCTGGGCGGCGATCGCGGCGAAGTCCGGAAGGTCGGGCGCCGGCGCCGCCTTGCTGCCCGGCTTCCAGCCCTCGGGCAGTTCGCGGGGCACCCAGTCGGAATACAGCTGGGCCCAGGTGCCGTCGGCGATGACGGCGTCGAGCCCGGAGTTCAGTGCGTCGACGAGCGGCTGGTTCTCCTTGTTGACGGCCCAGCCCACGTAGTTGTTGACGCTGAAGGTGTTCTCGACGATCGACGTGGGATCGCCGGGTGCGATGGCGCCCTCCGCCTGCTGCGACGGCGCGACCCAGGCGTCGATCTGCCCGGTCTTGAGGTTGGCGTACGCGGTGGCGTAGTCGGGGAACTTGACCGGGTTCAGCTTCAGCGTGTTCACGACGTAGTCGTCCTGGACGGTGCCCTGGACGACGCCGATGCGGGTCGACGCGTTCAGGTCGTCGAAGCTCTGGATCGGTCCGCCGTTGGGAACGACGAGCGAGAAGTAGCCGAAGTCGTAGCCGTTGGTGAAGCCGACGGTGTTGCGGCGCTCGTCGGTCGTGGTGATGGACGAGGACCCGACGTCGAAGCGGCGCCCGGCGACCTGGGCGAGAAGCCCGGCGAACTCGGTGCCGACGAAGTCGACGCGCAGGCCCAGCTTGTCGGCGACGGCCCGCAGCAGTTCGTTGTCGTAGCCGGTGAACTGGTTGTCCGAGTTCACGCAGATGCTCGGCGGCGCGTCGGACAGCGTGCCGACGGTGAGCACCCCGGGGGTGATGAGGTTCAGTTTCGACGTGTCGATCTGGTCGAGCGGGGTGGTCGACGGCGTCGTGTAGCGGTCTTCGGCCGCGGCGCCCGCGGCGGCGAGGTTGGTCGGGGCGGCCGTGGCCGCGCCGACTCCCGGCGGGGAACACAGATCCTGCGGCGCCGACCCCGAGGTGTCGCCGCCGCTGGAACAGGACGACAGGGTCAACGCCAGCAGGGCGGTGAGCAGTAACGCCACCACCACACGGATCTTCGCTCCGACGGAAGAAAACATGGTGAGCAGCGTAACCCTGGCAGGCGGGTTTTCCGGGCTCGGAGGACGCCTCGGGCGACGCCCGTCACTCTCCTTGTTTGTCATACAAACAAAGAGAAGTTATTGTTTGTCGTACAAACAACTTGGAGGGGCAGCCATGGCGTCGCAGACGGGCCGAGCAGCGCGCGCAACCCGGGAGTCCGGTCGGCAGACCCGCGACGCCCTGTTCACCGCCGCCACCGAACTCTTCCTCGAACACGGCGACGGCGTCGCGATCACCCAGATCTGTGCCGCCGCCGGAGCCCACCCCAACCAGGTGACCTATTACTACGGGTCCAAGGAACGGCTCTTCGTCGAGGTGGCCTGCGCTGCCGTGCTGCGCGCCGGCAAGCGGGCCGAGGACGACGCCGCCACCGCCGAGACCGTCGGCGACTACACGGAGAAACTCGTCGGCTCCCTGCTCGGACCGGGCGCGCCCAGCGTCGAACTGTTCGTCGAAGCGATGCTCATGACGGGCCGCCGCGGCGAACTCCGCGACCTCATCACCGACACCCTCCGCACCCTGCACTCCTCGGGCGAGGACGCGCTCATCCGCACCCTGATGCGCACCGGGTGGCAACTGCGCGCCGGCATCGACGTGGAGGCGAAGGCATTCTGGTCGGCGATCTTCGGACTGGTGATCCAGAAGACCGCCACCGGCGAGAGCTTCGGCTATTCGCTCGAGGAGGCCGTCGCCGTCATCTTCGCGAACCTGCAGATTCCCGAGACCGTCCTCAACACCTCCATCGACTGACCCCCTCTTCAAGGAGCGCGATGAACATCGTTCGCGTATTCGACAGCAACGTCCGCAAGACGCCCGACAAGGCGTTTCTCCACTTCCAGGGCCGGAACCATACGTATGGTTCCGTGCAGGACGGCAGCCGCCACGCCGCGGCACTCCTGCAGAAACTGGGGGTCGGGCGCGGTGACCGCGTCGCCCTCATGTGCTTCAACACCCCCGGCTTCGTCTACGCCATGCTCGGCGCCTGGCGCGTCGGCGCGGTGGTGGTGCCGGTCAACCACAAGATGCAGGCACCCGAGGTCGACTACATCCTGCGGCACGCACACGTGAAGGTGTGCATCTTCGACGGCGAACTCGCGCCCGTGATCGAGCGGCTGCAGACGCCGGTGGTGCTGCTGTCCACCGACACCGCGGTGGACGGGTACACCTTCTTCGACGACGCGATCGCGGACCTCGACCCGATCGACGGCATCGACGTCGACGAGAACGACCCGGCCGAAATCCTCTACACGTCCGGCACCACCGGCGCACCCAAGGGCTGCGTCCACAGCCACCGCAACGTGGTGCGCGTCGCGACCACGGCGGCGCTCGGCCTGTCCATCACCCGCGACGAGCGGCTGCTGATGGCCGTCCCGATCTGGCACGCGTCCCCGCTGAACAACTGGCTGATGGCCACGCTGTACATGGGCGGCACCGTGGTGCTCCTGCGCGAGTACCACCCGATCCGGTTCCTGGAAGCGGTTCAGCAGCAACGCATCACATTGTGCTTCGGGCCGCCGGTCATCTACACGACGGCGCTGAACGCGGTACCGGATTTCGCCGCATACGACCTGTCGAGTGTCCGCGCCTGGCTGTACGGCGGCGGGCCGATCGGCGCGGACGTGGCCCGCAGGCTCGTCGAGTCGTACCGGACCACCCGCTTCTACCAGGTGTACGGGATGACCGAGACCGGTCCCGTGGGGGCCGTTCTGTATCCGGAGGAGCAGCTCGCGAAGGCCGGCTCCATCGGCCGGGCGGCGCTCGCCGGCGTCGACATGCGCCTGGCCGGCCCCGACGGCGCCGACGTGCCTGCCGGGGGGATCGGCGAGATCTGGCTGCGCACCGACACCGTGATGCAGGGCTACCTCGACGACCCCGACGCCACCGCGGCCGTGTTCGCCGACGGCGGCTGGTACCGCACCGGCGATCTCGCCCGCAAAGACGACGACGGCTATCTCTTCATCGTCGACCGCGCGAAAGACATGATCATCACCGGCGGCGAGAACGTCTATTCCAAGGAAGTGGAGGACGCCATCTCCGGCCACCCCGACGTCGTCGACGTCGCCGTCGTGGGGCGCCCGCACCCGGAGTGGGGCGAGACCGTCGTCGCGCACGTCGTGTGGCGCGAAGCGGATGTCGTGGGAGCCGACGACCTCCGCGACTATCTGTCGGACAAGCTGGCGCGCTACAAGATTCCCCGCGACTACGTGTTCGCCACCGTGCTGCCCCGCACTCCCACCGGCAAGATTCAGAAGCACCTGATCCGCACCGCGAGCTGACTCACGAAAGACACTGCCATGACTACCTTTTCCGAAACGAATGTCACCCATCCCGCGCCCCACCGGACGCACACCGTGCTCAACCAGTCGGTGCCCCGCACCGACGTCAACGAGTTCACGCTCGACACCGTGCTGTCCGAGGGCGTGCGCCGCCACGACGCCGACTGGGCCACTGCGGAACTCACCGACATCGGTGAGCTCGTCGGCAGCGCCACGTTCCAGCACGACGCCGAACTCGCCAACACGATCATCCCCGAACTGAAGACGTTCGACCGCTGGGGCAACCGGATCGACGAGGTCGAGTACCATCCGTCCTACCACCGGATCATCTCCGCGGCCGTCGCACACGGCGCGCACACGTCCGCGTGGGCCGATCCGAAACCCGGCGCGAACGTCGCTCGCGCAGCCGCATTCATGCTGTTCGCGCAGATCGAGCCGGGCCACTCCTGCCCGATCTCGATGACCAACGCCGTCATCCCCTCCCTCGAACTGCAACCCGACGTCGCCGCGATCTGGAAGCCGCGCGCCCTGTCCCGCAGCTATACCCCGGAACTCGACGCACCGGGCAAGGCGTCCGCGATCTTCGGCATGTCGATGACGGAGAAGCAGGGCGGCTCCGACGTCCGCGCCAACACCACCGTCGCGAAACCCGCCGCACGCGGCGGTTCCGGCGCCGACTACCTGCTCACCGGTCACAAGTGGTTCTGCTCCGCGCCGATGTCCGACGCGTTCCTCGTACTCGCTCAGGCGGAAGGTGCGGGCGGCGAAGGGCTGTCGTGTTTCCTGCTGCCGCGCATCCTCCCGGACGGCACCCGCAACGTCTTCCGCATCCAGCGGCTGAAGAACAAGCTCGGCAACAAGTCCAACGCGTCGTCCGAGATCGAACTCGACGGCACCGTCGGCGTCATGGTCGGCGAACCGGGGCGCGGCGTCCGCACCATCATCGAGATGGTCGCGCGCACCCGCCTCGACTGTGTGCTCGGCAGCGCGTCGGGGATGCGGCAGTCCGTCGCCGAGGCCGTGTGGCACGCCCGGCACCGTGCCGCGTTCGGTGCCGTCCTGGCCGACCAGCCCGCCATGACGTCGGTGCTCGCCGACCTCGCGCTCGAGTCCGAGGCGGCCACCGTCACCGCCCTGCGACTCGCCCGCGCCCACGACGAGGACGCGAGCGAGCAGGAGCGCAGCTTCCGCAGGCTCGCGACCGCCGTCGCGAAGTACTGGATCTGCAAGCGCGGCCCGCACCACGCCTACGAGGCGCTGGAATGCCTGGGCGGCAACGGGTACACCGAAGACTTCCCGCTCGCCCGCCGCTACCGCGAACAGCCCGTCATGGCCGTCTGGGAGGGGTCGGGGAACGTCATCGCCCTCGACGTCCTGCGCGCGATGACCCGCGAACCCGACAGCGTCGCCGCGTTCGACGCGGAGGTGAACCTGGCCCGCGGCGCCAACACCGTGCTGGACGCGCACCTCGACCGGGTCCGTACACAACTCGGCGACCTCGCCGGACTCGACCCCGCCGACGCCCAACGTCGCGCCCGCACCGTCGTCGAATCGATGGCCCTCGCCCTGCAGGCGTCGCTGCTCACCCGGTTCTCACCTGGCGCCGTCGCGGACGCGTTCGTCGACGCCCGCCTCGGCCCCGACCGCAGCCACGAATACGGCACCCTCTCCCCGGCCGCCGACCTGCAGGCGATCCTCCGTCGCGCGTAGCGCCCGTGCGTGGTTAACGAGTCCAGAGACTCCTTTCCCACTCACAGGCGGCGAAGCCGCCTACCGCAGGACCGCCGGGCCCAGGAACTCGCACACCTGCAGGGCGAGTGCGAGATCCAACTTGCTGTGCGTGCCGGTGGCCGGGTCGCCGAGTGCCTTGGTGATGCGGTATTTGACGGTGTTGCGGTGCAGGTTCATCTGCTGCGCGGTGTGGAGGTGGCTCTCGCCGGTCGCGAAGTAGGTGCTCAGCGTGGTCCGCAAGGTTGCGGCCTGGTCGGTGTTCTCCGCGAGCGGGCCGAGGACCTCCCACACCCACGCCCGGGTGGAGTCCAGGTTCTCGGCGAGGAGGGACACGACGGCGACGCCGCGGTCGCCGAAACCGACGATCGGCCGGACCTGGGTGTGGGGCACGGTGGCGACGGAGTAAGCGGCCCGCGCCTGTTCGTGCGACCGCCGGAATCCGGCGATCCCGGGTGCGGGCAGGCCGATCGCGGTCCGGATGCCCGGTTTCGACGGCAGGGCGGCGGCGAGTTCGGTGGTGTCGAGAGCGGGCTTGCGGCGACCGAAAGGGAGCCAGGCCCAGAGGGTTCGGCGGTCGATAGCGGTGACGATGGGCGCGGAGTCGGTGGCGAGGTGACGGGCGAGGTCGCGCACGTAGTGGTCGAGCGCGTTGAGGCTCGCCTCGGTGTCGGCTCCGGTGGACCACAGAATCATCGCGACGTGCGTCTGGTCGAGCCGGTACTGCGTCTCGGCCTCGAACGCGGACCCGTCGTTCCCGGTCCCGGTGAGGAGGGTGTGGATGGTCGACGAGTGCACGTTGCCGCGGGCACCCAGCCACCGCCACCGTTCCTGCTCGTAGGCGTCGAACACGTACAGCGTGATCCAGTCGATGTAGCTGTACACGACCTCCGAGATATGTTTGAGCACCGCGAGAGTCAGCGGTCCGGGCAGGTCGAGGGCGCTGACCTCGTCGTAGCAGATCTTCATCAGATCGTCCTGGCCCATGTGATACGCGCGCACCAGCGAGTTCGACGTCACGTCCCGTTGCGCCAACCGCAGCGCGTACTCCACGGCGGCGGTGGTGGGCTGGAGATGGTCGACGGGAATGTCGTTGGCCAGGACGTGGACGATCGTCGAGACGTTGCCGTGCACACTGGCCTCGAGCAGTTCGACGAGCTGCGGGTCCTCGTCGAGTTGGTCGATCTCGTGCGCGAGCAGCGCGCTCATCGCGCGGGTGATCTCCGCCTGCCGCACATCGAGTTTCCGTGCGATTCCGGCCACGATGTCGAGGACCTCGGTCTCCGCCATCGCCGGCACCCGCGCCATCCGGCGACGGGCACCGGCGCGGCGGTCGCCGGGGGCGGGACTGCTCACAGCACGTCCCCTCCGGCGCGGCGCAGGTAGCGCAGCGCGGACTGGGCGGCGTTGTACCCGCACATGCCGTGCGCGCCGGCGCCGGGCGGTGCGGACGCCGAGCACAGGTAGGTGCCCGGGATCCCGGTGCTGTACGGGTCGAGGGCGATCCGGGGGCGCAGCACCACCTGGGTTTCGGTGTTGGCGCCGCCGATGATGTCGCCGCCGACGTAGTTCGCGTTCGACTCGGCCAACTGCACGGGACCACTGCTGACGGTGGCGACGACGCGGTCCCGGAACCCGGGGGCGAACCGTTCGATCTGCGTGATCACCGCCTCGGTCGCGTCTCCGGTGTATCCGTGCGGGACATGGGCGTACGCGTACAGCGGGTGCAGGCTCCCGTTCGATCGGCCGGGGTCGGCGACATACTGCTGTCCGACGAGGACGAACGGCCGCCGCGGCATCCGGCCCGTCGCGACGTCGCGTTCGGCGTCGGCGATCTCCGCGAAAGTTCCACCGAGGTGCACGGTTCCGGCGCGACCGCAGGCGGGGTCGGTCCACGGCACCCCGCCGTCGACGGCGAAGTCGACCTTGAACGCGGCGGGTCCGTGCCGGTACCGGCGGTAGGCCTTGGCGACCCGCGGCGGCAGCCGGTCGCCGAGGATGTCGGCGGCGGCGGACGGCGCGAGGTCGAGGAGGACGACGTCCGCAGGCGGAATGTCCCGCGGGCTGCGGACCCGGGTGCCGGTGGTGATCTTGCCGCCCCAGTCGGTGAGCATCGCGGCGAGCGCGGCGGTGATCGACTGCGACCCGCCCTCTGCGACCGGCCATCCGTAGCGGTGCCCGGCGGCGACGATCATCAACCCGACCGCGGACGTCGCGGGCCGGTCGAGGCGGTAGTACGCGTGCGCGGCGACGCCGCCGAACAGTGCGCGGGCCTTCTCGGTGCGCCACCAGCGGGCCGTGACGGTGGCCGGCAACAGGGCGCGGGGGCCGAAGCTTGCGAGCTTGATCGGGTGCCGGGGGATGTTCGCGATCGGGCGCATGAGGTCGGCGGCGAGGTCGTCGAAGCCGTCGGCGAGTCCGCCGAACATCCGCTGCCAGCGTGTTCCGTCGTCGCCCAGGCCGGCGGCGGTGTCCTCGACGGAGCGGTGCAGCAGCCCGGCGTCGCCGGTGTCGAGGGGGTGCGCGCAGTCGATCTCCGGCCACTTCCAGGTCAGCCCGAACCGTTCGAGGTCGAGGGTCTGCAGGTACGGCGATCCGGCGCCCATCGGGTGGAACGCGGAGCATTCGTCGTGCAGCAGTCCGGGCACGGTGAGTTCGGCGGAGCGGGTGCCGCCACCGATGGTGTCGGCGGCCTCGAGGACCTGGACGTCGACGCCGTGCCGGGCGAGGTGGACCGCGGCGGCGAGCCCGTTGGGCCCGCTACCGACCACGACCGCGGTCGTCACGGCCGCACCGCCACGTTCGGCTTCGTCAACTCGCTCTCCCGCTCCTCGACGTCTCCCCCTAGTCTCCACTGCACGTCGAACGGAATGGGCCCGTTCGGCAGCCACGGCTGCTCGTTGATCGCGTCGGACACCTTGTAGGTGCCTCGTTCGATGACTCCGAGCGCCGCGTCGATCACCTTGTACTCTTGGATGCCCTTGTGGATGGGCTGCGATTCGATCCAGGCGATCACGAATTCGCCGGGCGCGAAGTTGCAGCGCCGCTGGAGTGCGGCGATCAGGAACTCGTTGTGCAGGTGGCCGTCTCCGAAGTTGAACGCCACGAGTGAGTTACAGCTGAACTCGGCCTCCCGCAGCGAGTACGTGTCGATGTCGTCGCCGAGGTGGTTCATCAGCAGCGAGTACAACGCGCGGCCCTGGCTGTGCATCGACCGCCAGCCGAGCAGTTGGTGCATCACCACGTCCGCGACCTCCGGCGGGTAGGTGGCGAGCAACTGGGTGCGGGTGTTCTGGCTGGGCCGCTTCACGAATCGGTCGAGCTTCTCCTCGGCGCCCGGCGCGAACGCCCAAGTGGCCGACGCCCAGTTGCCGGCGTACTGGCGCATCGACGGCAGGAACGAGACGAGGTCGGGGCGCAGGTTGCCGAGGATCGGGAAGAACACCAGCGCGGCGACGATCGCCGCGGTCAGCCACACCGACGACATGTCGGCGATGCCGTACCCGTCCCAGGCGGGGAATCCGACGAACAGGAAGATCGACGCGTAGGCGAACAGCAGATTCCATTCGAGCGGCACCGCGAGCGGGAACGTGGACAGGATGAACAGGTGGAATGCCACCATCAAGGCGACCGCGAGCAGCGTCAGCGTGCGGTTGGTGGAGAACAGCAGCACCAGCGGGGTCACCACCTCTACGACCGTGCCGAGCACGTGGGCGACACCACCGGCGACGATCGACGGTCGCAGGTCCTCGGGGAAACTGCGGTAGTGGGCGCGCTTGATCTTCTTGAACGGCATCCACGGGGTGTTGGACAGCATCGGCGGGACGACCATCGAGAAGTGGTGTCCGAGTTTGGAGATCCCGGCGCCGACCCACACCGACACGATGAGCAGCTTGAGGGCGATGATCATGTCCACGAACGGCAGGACGCCGAAGAAGACGACGGCCGGGAAGTACTGCTCGCCGCGGGCGGCGATGAAGATGACCTTGTCCCGCAGCCCGATCACGATCAGCAATGCGATCAGCGGCAACAGGAGTGTGGGGTTCACCAGGCCGTGGTTGCCGGGCAGTACCGCGTCGATGGACGGGGTGTGCACGCCGGCGAACCCGAGCGCGAGCATGATGTTGATCAGAATCGCGGCGTAGATCAGGACGTCGAACACGGTGCGCGTGTCCCCGGAGGTCAGCGGTACCTTCCCCGGCCACGGTGGGAGCCGGATGGTGCCGGGCCGCAGCCAGAACAGGGCGCCACCCATCATCGGCTTGAAGTGGCCGGCGAGCGGACCCCAGGAACCGCCCAGGCCGATCGTCTCGACCAGCAGGGTCCACAGGATCAGCTTCTGGTACACGATGGGTGCGTTCCACCACGCGCCGACGTCGAGCACGTTGTACCCGGAGGTGAACGTCGCGATCGACAGTCCGGCACCGAGGTAGAGGACGAGCAATTTCAGAATGTAGATGGTGTGCACCATCTTCGGGGTCCCGAAGCCGTAGTCGACCCAATGCGTCGACATGGCGCGCAGACGGTCGCGGAACGGGAGGTCGAGGAAGGTGGCGGGGTCGACTTCGGGGAAGTTCCCGGTCTTGAATCCCATGGGGAGGCTCCTTGCGGGTAGGGGTCATCGCCTCGGGTGGCGCCCGAGGTCTGGGGTGGTGCTGGATCAGTTGACGGCGGCGGGCCGGTGGCGGCTGCGCAGACCGGGCTTGTCGATCTTGCCGACGGGGTTGCGGGGCAAGGCGTCCACGATGTGAATGGCCACGGGCAGTTTGACTTTCGTCAGCCGGTCGCGCAGATGGTCGTCGAGCTGATCGTCGGTGACCGGGCTGTCGGGGTAGGCGACGACGTAGGCGACCGGGACCTCGCCGTACACGTCGTGCGGGGCGCCGATCACGGCGGCCTCGAGGACGTCGTCGTGGGTTGCGAGGGCGTTCTCGATCTCCTTGGGGTAGATGTTCTCGCCGCCGCGGATGATCATGTCCTTGATGCGGTCGACGAGGGTGAGGTAGCCGTCCTCGTCGAGGCGTCCGACGTCGCCGGTGTGCAGCCAGCCGTCGACGACAGTGCGTTCGGTTTCGTCGGGCCGTCCGAGGTAGCCGCGCATCACGTTCGCGCCCCGGATCACCACCTCACCGACGGTCCCCACCGGTGCCGGTGCGCCGGACTCGTCGACGATCGCGATGGTCTGACCCGGCAGCGCGGGCCCGACCGTGCCCAGCTTGCGGACGCCGCCCGGCGGGTTGCACGCCGACGCGCACGTCCCCTCGGTCAGCCCGTAGCCCTCGACGATGACGAGACCGAAACGCTGCTCGGCGCGGTCGAGGAGTTCCTTCGAGATCGGGGCGGCCCCGCACACCGCGAACCGCAGCGACGAGAGGTCGGTGTCGGCGTCCTGGGAAACCAGCAGGGCGTAGATGGTCGGGACGGCGGAGAAGTACGTCGGGCGCAGTCGGGCGACGTCGTCGAAGAACCGGGCCGGGGAGAACCGTCCGGTGACGCTCAGCTGACCGCCGGCCAGCATCGGAGCAAGGAAGCTGACGCAGATCGCGTTGACGTGGAACAGCGGCAGGATCAGCAGGCAATGGTCGTCGGCGGTGAGCGAGAAGTGCTGAACCATCGACGAGCTCATGAACTGCAGATTCTCGTGGGTGAGCATCACACCCTTGGGGCGTCCCGTCGAACCGGACGTGTAGATCAGCAGGGCGAGGTCGCCGGCGCCGGCGGTCGGGCCCGGCGCCCAGTCGGGGTCGGGGCTGGCCGCCATGTCGTCGACGGCGATCGTCGGCCGTCCGCCGGTGGGTGCGTCCGGTCCCTCGTTGACGACGAGAACTGCGGCGGCGTCCGCGATCTGATACTCCGCCTCCGTCGCGGTGAAGGTGGGATTGACCGGGGTCGCGGCCGCCCCGATCCGCCAGGACGCCATGAGGGCGACGAGCAGTTCGGCGCGGTTGGGCAGCATGATCGCGACGACGTCACCGCGACCGACGCCGTGCCCGGACAACTGCGCGGCGAACGCGTCGACCCGCTCCGCGAACTGCCGGTAGGTCAGGTCGAGGCGGTCGTCGCGCAGGCACGGCGCATCAGCGCGCTGTGCGGCGCGGTCCCAAGCGAAATAGCCGATGTGCGACACGATTTCGATCCCCTTCGGTGGTGGTGTGATGTACGACACTATCGGCGGGTTTGGGGGTGGGAAACGGTCTCGGGGGCTCGAGTTCGGACGCCGCGTTGTCGGTTGAGCACAACCGCAGGGGCCCGGGGGTTGACACCGCGCCGCGGCCGTGGTCAATATATGCAAATGCTTAGAAAATAAGCAGATGCTTAGAACTGAGGGGCTGCAGGTCCGCACCGACCGCCGTCCACCACGTCAATCGGTAGGAGTTACCCATGCCCGAGGCCGTCATCGTTTCCATTGCCCGTTCCCCGATCGGTCGTGCCATGAAGGGGTCGCTGGTCGGCATGCGCCCGGACGACCTCGCCGCGCAGATGGTGCAGGCGGCCCTCGACAAGGTGCCCGCACTCGACCCGACCGACGTCAACGACCTCATCCTCGGCTGCGGTCTGCCCGGCGGTGAGCAGGGCTTCAACATGGGCCGCAACGTCGCCGTCCAGCTCGGCTACGACTTCATCCCCGGCACCACCATCACCCGCTACTGTTCGTCGTCGCTGCAGACCACCCGCATGGCGCTGCACGCCATCAAGGCCGGTGAGGGCGACGTGTTCATCTCCGCCGGCGTCGAGACCGTGTCCCGGTTCGTCAAGGGCAACTCCGATTCGCTGCCCGACACCCAGAACCCGCTGTACGCCGACGCGCAGACCCGCAC
>NZ_JBFUHV010000148.1:0-22438 GCF_056402215.1 Rhodococcus sp. P4_B6
ACTCGTGAGTCGCGCAAGAACCAGCAGCTCACGGTCATCAAGGAGCAGAAGCTCCGCCCCAAGATCGATGATCACGACTACGAGACCAAGAAGCGCAATGTCGTTCGCTTCCTCGAGGCCGGATCCAAGGTCAAGGTCACGATCATGTTCCGCGGACGTGAGCAGTCGCGTCCGGAGCTCGGTTTCCGGCTTCTGCAGCGTCTCGGTGCAGACGTCGCCGATCTCGGGTTCGTGGAGACGTCCGCCAAGCAGGACGGTCGAAACATGACGATGGTGCTCGCTCCGCACAAGGGCGCGAAGACCCGTGTCAAGGCGCAGGAGAGCGCCGCCGCGCCGCCGGCGCAGCGGGCAACTCCCGCACCGGCACAGGCTCCGGCGACACCTGCGGAGCAGGCGGGCGGCACTACGCCCGGCGAAGCGCCGACCAGCTAGTCCGACTACACCAGCACGACCCGGATCACCGTCCGGATACAGAGAACTGAGGACTCCATGCCCAAGTCGAAGACCCACAGCGGCACCGCGAAGCGATTCAAGGTGTCCGGCAGCGGAAAGATCCTGCGCCAGAAGGCCGGTCGCCGCCACCTGCTCGAGCACAAGGCCACCAAGGTGACCCGTCGCCTCGATGGCGTGGCTGTCGTCAGCAAGGCTGACACTCCTCGCATCAAGCGCCTGCTCGACATCTGAGTCGACACCCCTTTTACTGACCACCCGGGGCAGCTCACCGCCCCAAGATTGACAGGATTTTTCAGTGGCACGCGTAAAGAGGGCGGTAAACGCCCAGAAGAAGCGTCGTTCGATTCTCGAAGCCTCCAGCGGCTACCGCGGACAGCGCTCGCGCCTGTACCGCAAGGCCAAGGAACAGCAGCTCCACTCGCTGACCTACGCCTACCGTGACCGCCGTGCGCGCAAGGGCGACTTCCGCAAGCTGTGGATCACGCGTATCAACGCCGCTGCACGGGCGAACGACATCACGTACAACCGCCTGATCCAGGGTCTGCGTCTGGCCGAGATCGAGGTCGACCGTAAGAACCTCGCCGAGCTGGCAGTGTCCGACGCCGCGGCATTCGCCGGCCTCGTGGCCCTCGCCAAGGCAGCCCTTCCGGCTGACGTGAACGCTCCGGCCGGAGAAGCAGCCTGAGTCTCGCACCCGGGCCTTTCGAGCCTCGGAAACGACCCGTGGACCCGCTCACCGAGCGCACCCCACGGGTCGTTTCTGCTGTCAAGCTGCTGCGCACCGCGGAACGACGCAAGGTTGGGCGCTTCCTGGTGGAGGGGGAGAACTCCGTCGGCGAGGCACTCGC
Organism: Rhodococcus sp. P4_B6; assembly: GCF_056402215.1. Taxonomy (NCBI): domain Bacteria; kingdom Bacillati; phylum Actinomycetota; class Actinomycetes; order Mycobacteriales; family Nocardiaceae; genus Rhodococcus; species Rhodococcus sp. P4_B6. The sequence goes on from NZ_JBFUHV010000148.1 coordinate 1,302, forward strand.
CACCCACCCGGTGCACGACCTCTTCTACACCGCGGACGCGGAGCAGCGGTACTCGACGCTGATCGACCGGGCGCACGCCGTGGGTGTCCGCACGTCGCTGGTGACGGATCGGGCGGTTCGTGCGCTCAGCGACACGGTGACCCCGCCGGGTCTCGTCGCGGTGTGCGATCTCCTCGACGTTCCGCTGGCCGAGGCGATGGGTCCCGGAACCCGCCTGCTGGCGGTTCCCGTCGCGGTCGCGGAGCCGGGCAACGCGGGCACCGTCATCCGGGTCGCGGACGCGGTAGGTGCGGACGCGGCGATTCTCGCGGGCGACAGCGTCGACCCGCACAACGGAAAATGTGTCCGGGCGTCCGCCGGAAGTCTCTTCCACCTTCCGGTGGTGCGTGAACGGGACACGGCCGCGGTTCTCGACAGCATCAGCGCGGCGGGCATCCAGTTGCTCGCCACGGCGGCGGACGGCGAAGTCGATCTGGACGACGCCGACGAACTCCTGGCCCGCCCCACGGCGTGGTTGTTCGGCAACGAGGCCCATGGCCTCGATGCGCCCACCGCGGCGCGAGCGGACCACCGGGTGCGGATCCCGATCCACGGTCGCGCCGAGAGCCTCAACCTGGCGACGGCGGCGTCGATCTGCCTGTATTCGAGCGCCCGGGTCCAGAACCGCAAGCGAACCGACAGCTGAAACGGCGAAAATCGGATCGCATAGGATTTGACGGCGAGCTGTTCGGTTTCGTCGAGAGTGTTGACTGAAAGAACGTAAGGAGTGGCACCGGTCGTGGCTAAAAAAGAGGGCGCTGCCTCCACGGGGGTCGAAGGCGGCGCGATCGATGCGAGTGCGCTCACCGAGGACGCCCTGACCGCGGCGGCGGAGAGCGCCGAGAAGGCGTTCGCGTCGGTGGCGGATCTCGACGACCTGGCGAAGGCCAAGGTCGAGCACATGGGCGACAAGTCGCAGATCGCCCTCGCCCGCCGCGGACTGGGAGCCCTTCCGGGCAAGGAGAAGGCCGACGCGGGCAAGCGCGTGAACGTCGCCCGCACTCGGATCAGTGCGGCGTTCGACGAGCGCCGCGCCGTGCTGCTCGCCGAGCGCGACGCCGCCGTTCTCGTGGCCGAGGCCATCGACGTGACGCTGCCGTCGCAGCGTCAGCCGGTGGGTGCCCGCCACCCGATCAGCATCATCTCCGAGCAGGTCGAGGACGTGTTCGTGGCCATGGGCTGGGAGGTCGCCGAGGGGCCGGAGGTGGAGACCGAGCACTTCAACTTCGATGCCCTGAACTTCCTGCCTGATCACCCCGCGCGGACGATGCAGGACACGTTCCACATCGCACCGGAGGGTTCGCGACAGGTGCTCCGCACGCACACGTCGCCGGTGCAGGTGCGCACGATGCTCTCGCGCGAGGTGCCGATCTACGTGGTGTGCCCCGGACGGACGTTCCGCACCGACGAACTCGACGCGACACACACCCCCGTCTTCTCCCAGGTGGAGGGGCTCGCGGTCGACAAGGGCCTCACCATGGCGCATCTGCGCGGCACGCTCGACGCGTTCGCCCGCGCACTGTTCGGTCCCGAGACCCGCACCCGGATGCGCCCGAACTACTTCCCGTTCACGGAACCGTCCGCCGAGGTGGACGTGTGGTTCCCGAACAAGAAGGGCGGCGCGGGCTGGGTCGAGTGGGGCGGCTGCGGAATGGTCAACCCGAATGTGCTGCGCGCCTCCGGAATCGACCCCGACGTGTACACCGGGTTCGCGTTCGGCATGGGGCTCGAGCGCACACTCCAGTTCCGGAACGGGATCCCGGACATGCGCGACATCGTCGAGGGCGACGTGCGGTTCACGCTGCCCTTCGGTGTCCAGGGCTGACCCCGCGTCACCCGGATCCCGTCCACCACAGTCACGACATCTTCACGAACGAGAGAGCTGAGCAGACGTGCGAGTAGCGCAATCCTGGCTGACCGAGATCCTGCAGCGTGCCACCCCGGACTGGGACGTCACCGCCGAGGAACTCGACGCAGGTTTCGTCCGGGTCGGGCTCGAGGTCGAGGAAGTCGACCGGCTCGAGCCCGTCGACGGCCCCCTCGTGGTCGGCAAGGTTCTCGAGATCACCGAGCTCACCGAATTCAAGAAGCCGATCCGCTTCTGCACGGTGGATGTGGGGGCGGCCGAGCCGCAGGGCATCGTGTGCGGCGCCCGGAACTTCGCCGAAGGCGACCTCGTGGTGGTCGCGCTCCCGGGCGCGGTCCTTCCCGGTGGTTTCGCCATCGCGTCCCGCAAGACGTACGGGCAGGTCTCCGACGGGATGATCTGCTCGGTGGCCGAACTGGGCATCGGCAAGGATCACTCGGGCATCCTCGTCCTCGAGCCGGGCACCGCACTCCCGGGTGCGGACGCCAACGAGTTGATGGGTCTGCACGACACGGTCATCGAACTCAACATCACCCCGGACCGCGGCTACTGCTTCTCTGTCCGCGGGCTCACCCGTGAACTGGCGTGCGGGTTCGACCTGGACTTCGCCGACCCCGCCGCGGTGCCGCCGTCTCCGGCGGACGGGGAGGCGTGGCCGATCCGCGTCGAACCCGAGTCGAAGGCGACGCGCTTCGCCGCCCGCCGGGTGACGGGTATCGATCCGAATGCGGTGAGTCCGTGGTGGCTGCAGCGCCGGTTGCTGCTGTCGGGTGTCCGGCCGATCTCGCCGGCCGTCGATGTCACCAACTACGTTCTGCTCGAACTGGGCCAGCCGCTGCACGCGTTCGACGCCGCGAAGATCAGCGGCGAGCTCGTCGTGCGCCGCGCGGTGGCGGGGGAGAAGCTGACGACTCTCGACGAGACCGAGCGCGTCCTCGATCCCGAGGACGTCGTGATCGCCGACGATTCGGGGGTCCTGTCGCTGGCAGGCATCATGGGTGGCGCGTCCACCGAGGTCGGACCCGGAACCACCGACATCCTGCTCGAGGCGGCCACGTGGGATCCGCTCGCGGTGTTCAAGACCGCGCGCAGGCACAAGCTGACGAGCGAGGCGGGCAAGCGTTTCGAACGCGTCGTCGATCCCGAGATCCCCGTTGCGGCACTGGACCGCGCTGCCGCACTGCTCGTCGACATCGCCGGCGGACGGGTCGAGTCGGCGCTCACCGACATCGGCGAGGTCACCCCGCACCAGCCCATCCACATGGACATCGACCTCCCCGACCGCGTGGCGGGCGTCGACTACCCCACCGGCACCGCGGCACGCCGCCTGACGCAGATCGGCTGCAACGTCGAGGTCGGCGTCAGCGACAGCGGGCACGGCCAGCTCGTCGCGGCCCCGCCGTCGTGGCGGCCCGACCTGGTGCAGCCCGCCGACCTGGTCGAGGAAGTGCTGCGCCTCGAGGGTCTCGAGAAGATTCCGTCGGTGCTGCCCGCGGCCCCCGCAGGTCGCGGGCTGACGCCGACGCAGCGCCGCAAGCGGGCCGTCGGCCGCGCCCTGGCGTTCTCGGGGTACGTCGAGATCCTTCCCCCCGTCTTCCTGCCCACCGCAGTCTTCGACACGTGGGGGCTGGACCCGGAGGATCCGCGCAGGAACACCGGCCGGGTGCTCAATCCGCTCGAATCGGATCGGCCGGAACTGGCCACGACGTTGCTGCCCGGACTGCTCGAGGTCCTCGCCCGCAACGTCTCCCGCGGTCAGCGCGACCTGTCGCTGTTCGGCATCGCGCAGGTCGTGCTGCCCGGCGCGGACACGAAGCCGGTCGCGGCGCTGCCGGTGGACCGTCGTCCGACCGACGAGCAGATCACGGCGCTGCTGCAGTCGCTGCCGGATCAGCCGGTGCACGTGGCGGCGGTGCTCACCGGGCAGCGTGAGCCGAGTGGTCCGTGGGGCGCGGGACGCGCAGCCGACGCCACCGACGCGTTCGCCGCAGCCCGCACGGTGGCCGCCGCGGCCGGTGTCGAGCTGGAGTTCCGCGCGACGCAGTACCTGCCGTGGCACCCGGGCCGGGGCGCGGAACTTCTCGTGAACGGCGTAGTCGTCGGACACGCGGGCGAGTTGCACCCCGCGGTGCTCGAGCGCGCCGGGCTTCCCCCGCGGACGAGTGCCGTGGAGATCGATCTGAGTGCCCTGCCGCTGGTGGAGAATCTGCCTGCGCCGAAGGTCTCGCCGTTCCCCGCCGTCCTTCAGGACGTGGCGGTCGTCGTCGACACCGCGGTTCCCGCCGCCGAGGTCCAGGCGGCCCTGCGGTCGGGTGGCGGGGAACTCCTCGAGGACATCCGGTTGTTCGACGTGTTCGAGGGTGAGCAGGTCGGGGAGGGCCGGAAGTCGCTGGCGTTCGCGCTGCGATTCCGGGGCGCCGACCGCACTCTGACCGAGGACGAGGCGAGCGCCGCTCGCGATGCCGCGGTCGCCGCGGCGACCGCGGCGGTGGGTGCCGAACTGCGCAGCTGACCCGTAGCCTGGGTGGAGGGCCCGGGACGGTGAGGAGCAGGCGATGACCGAGGTGCGCGACGTCGTGGCGGCGGCCAGTCAGTTGACCGACGCCGAGTTCCTCGAGGTGGTGCGTGCGGTGGCCGCCGGACGTCCGGGTCTCGGCGCGCTTCTCGCGGCCGTGGACGTGGGTGCGGCGATTCCGGCCGAGGATCCGGTGACCGCGGAGGTCGTGCCCCACGTCGTGCCGGGTGTGCCGGAGCCGGACTACACCCCGGGCGGTGTCCCGACGTTCGACCGCGTACGTGAGCGGATCGAGGGACGGTTCGGCACGGCGATGGGCTCCTCGGAACTCGCGCACGACAGCCCGTCGGGGCAATCGCTGGAGGATGCGTGGGAGAAGCGGGAGAAGGCGGGTAAGGCCAAGCTCGACGAGATCCGGCGGTCGCTCGGCAAGCAGTGACCGCGGTTTCCGTCCCGCCGAAAGACCACGTTGTGTATTAGCTTGCATGATGATGCATAATCAATCGTATGACTGAGCACGCGGGAAAACCGATCAGGATTGCCGTCGCCGGCGCGAGCGGATACGCCGGTGGCGAAGTGCTGCGTCTGCTGCTGGGGCACCCGTCGTATGCGGACGGTTCGCTCGTCATCGGCGCGCTCACCGCCGGCGGCAACGCCGGCTCGACCCTGGGCTCACACCATCCGCATCTGCTTCCCCTCGCCGACCGAGTGCTGGAAGACACCACCGTCGACACGCTCTCCGGTCACGACGTGGTGTTCCTCGGTTTGCCGCACGGCAATTCGGCGCAGTACGCGAAGGACCTGCCCGAGTCCACGGTCATCATCGACTGCGGCGCGGACTTCCGGCTGACGAACGCCGAGGACTGGGAGCGGTACTACAAGAGCCCGCACGCAGGTAGCTGGCCGTACGGACTTCCGGAACTTCCCGGTGCCCGCGAGAAGTTGGCGGGCGCCACCCGCATCGCCGTCCCCGGGTGCTTCCCGACGGTGTCGAGCCTGGCGATGGCTCCCGCGGTCGCGGCGGGCGTCGTCGAACCGCGGGTCACGATCGTCGCGGTGACCGGCGCGTCCGGCGCGGGACGTGCCCCCAAGGCCGATCTGCTCGGCTCCGAGGTGATGGGTTCGGTCCGCGCGTACGGCGTCGGCGGCGTGCACCGCCACACACCGGAGATCATCCAGAATCTCTCCGAACTCGCCGGTGAGCGTGTCACCGTGTCGTTCACCCCCGTGCTGGCGCCCATGCCGCGCGGCATCCTCGCCACCTGCACCGCGGTCACCACGGCGACCGAGGACGAGGTGCGCGCGATCTACGAAAAGGCTTACGCGGACGAGCCGTTCGTGCACGTGCTGCCCCAGGGCGTGCTGCCGCAGACCGGGGCGGTCATCGGATCGAACGCGGTCCAGATCGCGGTGACGGTCGACGCCGACGCCGGACAGATCGTCGTGATCGCCGTGATCGACAACCTTGCGAAGGGCACCGCCGGGGGAGCGGTGCAATCGATGAATCTTGCGCTTGGACTACCCGAGACCGCCGGTCTCTCGACAGTGGGAGTTGCCCCGTGAGCAGTGACAGCACGATCGATCCGCACCCGACCCGGGAAGTCGCCGGCGGCACCCTGGTCCGCAGCCAGGGGGTGTCGGGGCCCGCGGGCTTCCGCGCGTCCGGGATCAAGGCGGGTATCAAGGCGAGCGGAAACGCCGACCTGGCCCTCGTCCTCAACGAGGGGCCGGAACTCGCGGCGGCGGGCGTCTTCACCGCGAACAAGGTGAAAGCCGCCCCCGTGCTGTGGTCGCAGCAGGTGCTCACCACGGGCAGGCTGCGCGCCGTCGTGCTCAATTCGGGTGGTGCCAACGCGTGCACGGGTGCGGGCGGATTCCAGGACGCGCACAAGACGGCCGAGGAAGTGGCGTCGGCGCTGAGCAACTGGGGCACCGAGACCGGTGCCGTCGAGGTCGCGGTGTGCTCGACCGGTCTGATCGGCGACCGCCTGCCCATGGACAAGGTCCTGACCGGCGTCACGGAGGCCGTCCACGAACTCGCAGGCGGAATCTCGGGTGGCACCGACGCCGCGTACGCGATCATGACCACCGACACGGTGCCGAAGCAGGCCGCCCTGCATCATGCGGGCAAGTGGAACGTCGGCGGGATGGCGAAGGGCGCCGGCATGCTGGCGCCGGCGCTGGCGACGATGCTGTGCGTGGTGACGACAGACGCCGTCGCGACCGCCGCTCAACTCGACGCCGCGCTGCGGGCCGCCACCCGGCTGACGTTCGACCGACTGGACGTCGACGGTGCCACCTCGACCAACGACACCGTGCTGCTGCTCGCGTCCGGTGCGAGCAACGTGACACCCACCCAGGACGAACTGAACGCGGCCGTGACGGCCGTCTGCGACGATCTGGCCGAGCAGATGATGGCCGACGCGGAGGGCGTCACCAAGCGGGTGCAGGTCACCGTCAGCGGCGCGGTCAGCGAGCACGACGCGCTGATCGGGGCCCGGACGGTGGCGCGGGACAGCCTCGTCAAGACGGCGCTGTTCGGTTCCGACCCCAACTGGGGCCGGGTCCTCGCCGCGATCGGCATCGCGCCGATCGAACTGGACCCCGACAAGATCTCGGTGTCGTTCAACGGCGCCCCCGTCTGCATCGACGGCGTCGGCGCCCCGGGTGCGCGGGACGTGGACCTGAGCGACATCGACATCGCCCTCGACATCGACCTGGGTCTGGGCGAGCACGCGGTGACCATCCGGACCACCGACCTCTCGCACGCCTATGTCGAAGAGAATTCGGCGTATTCGTCATGACAGCGGCCAGCGAAGCGCTCACCGGCATCACCGATCACCAGAAGGCACACGTCCTGGCGGAGGCGCTGCCGTGGCTGCAGCAGTTCCGCGACAAGGTCGTCGTCGTGAAGTACGGCGGCAACGCCATGGTCGACGACGCGCTGAAGACGGCGTTCGCCGCCGACATGGCGTTCCTGCGGACGGTCGGAATTCAGCCGGTCGTCGTGCACGGCGGCGGCCCCCAGATCAATGCCATGCTCGGAAAGCTCGGCATGACAGGGGAATTCAAGGGCGGCTTCCGCGTCACCACCCCCGAGGTGATGGACGTCGTCCGGATGGTGCTGTTCGGTCAGGTCGGCCGCGAACTGGTCGGGCTGATCAACGCCCACGGACCGTACGCCGTCGGGATCTCCGGCGAGGACGCACATCTGTTCACCGCCACCAAGCGCACCGTGATGGTCGAGGGCAGGCCGACGGACATCGGACTCGTCGGCGACGTCACGACCGTGAATCCGGAGGCTGTTCTCGACCTCATCCGCGCGGGCCGAATTCCCGTGGTGTCGACCATCGCCCCCGACTCGGACGGTGTGGTGCACAACATCAACGCGGACACCGCCGCCGCCGCGCTCGCCGAGGCCATCGGCGCCGAAAAGCTCGTGGTCCTCACGGATGTCGAAGGGCTGTACACGAACTGGCCGGACCGCGATTCGCTGGCCACCGAGATCGACGTGGACGCGCTCGCGCAACTGCTGCCGAGTCTCGACGCAGGCATGGTGCCCAAGATGGAGGCCTGCCTGCGCGCGGTCCGCGGCGGGGTACCCACCGCGCACGTCATCGACGGCCGCCTCGCGCATTCCGTTCTGCTCGAACTGTTCACCGGCGAGGGCATCGGCACGATGGTCACGCCCGCCCCGACTTCACCTACCGAGGGAGTTGCCCCATGACCGGAACCCCGGAACTCCAGCAGCGCTGGTCCGGCGCCCTGATGAACACGTACGGCGTCCCCCGGGTGGCACTCACGCGCGGTCAGGGTGCGGTGCTCACCGACGCCGACGGCAAGGAGTACGTCGACTTCCTCGCCGGCATCGCCGTCAACATCCTCGGGCACGCACACCCGGCGATCATCGAGGCCGTCACGGCGCAGTTGTCGACCCTCGGTCACGTGTCGAACCTGTACGCCAGCGAGCCGGCGATCGAACTGGCCGAGAAATTGCTGTCCCATCTGGGYGCACCCGGGCGCGTGTTCTTCTGCAATTCCGGCACGGAGGCCAACGAGGCGGCGTTCAAGCTCGCGCGGGCCACGGGACGATCGAAGATCATCGCGGCGGAGAACTCCTTCCACGGCCGGACGATGGGCGCTCTCGCGCTCACCGGGCAGGCCGCCAAGCGGGCGCCGTTCGAGCCGATGCCTCCGGGTGTCATGCACGTGCCGTACGGCGACCTCGACGCACTCGACAAGGCCGTCGACGCCGACACCGCAGCCGTGTTCCTGGAGCCGATGATGGGCGAGGGCGGAGTCGTCGTTCCGCCGGAGGGATACCTCGCAGGCGCACGGCAGATCACCGCCGATCGCGGCGCACTGCTCGTGCTCGACGAAGTGCAGACCGGGATCGGCCGCACCGGCTGGTTCTACGCTCACCAGGCGGTCGGGATCGTGCCCGACGTCATGACTCTCGCGAAGGGCTTGGGGGGCGGGATGCCGATCGGCGCGTGCATCGCCACCGGCGCGACCGCGGACCTGTTCGGGCCGGGCAAGCACGGCACGACGTTCGGCGGGAACCCTGTCTGCGCGTCGGCGGCGCTCGCCGTGCTGCGGACCATCGCCGAGGACGACCTCATCTCCCGCGCCGACACGCTCGGCAAGACGCTGTCGGCAGGCATCGAAGGTCTCGGCCACCCGCTGATCGACCACGTCCGCGGCGCCGGACTGCTGCTCGGCATCGTCCTCACCCAGGACGTGGCCCCCGCGGTGGAGAACTCCGCCCGCGAGGCCGGATACCTGATCAACGCCGCGCAGCCGGGCGTCGTCCGGCTCGCTCCGCCCCTCGTCCTCACGGACGAGCAGGCCGAAGGATTCGTCGCGGCGCTGCCTGCGATCCTCGACAACGCGCAATCGGCCGCTCAGCCGGGAAAGCAGTGACGACCGTGGTGAAACACTTTCTCCGGGACGACGACCTCACCCCCGAACAGCAGGCGGAGGTCCTCGAACTCGCCGCCAGGCTGAAGAAGGCCCCGTTCGCCGAACGTCCGCTCGAGGGCCCCCGCGGGGTCGGCGTGATCTTCGAGAAGAACTCCACGCGTACCCGGTTCTCGTTCGAGATGGGCATCGCGCAGCTGGGCGGTCACGCGATCGTCGTCGACGGGCGCAGCACCCAGCTCGGCCGCGAGGAAACGTTGCAGGACACCGGCCGCGTCCTGTCGCGGTACGTCGACGCCGTGGTGTGGCGCACGTTCGGGCAGAAGCGGCTCGAGGCGATGGCGTCCGGCGCCGACGTCCCGATCGTCAACGCGCTGTCCGACGAGTTCCACCCGTGCCAGGTTCTGGCCGACCTGCAGACCCTCGCGGAGCGGAAGGGCTCGCTGAAGGGTCTGAAGCTCACCTACCTCGGTGACGGCGCCAACAACATGGCGCACTCGCTGATGCTGGGCGGTGTCACCGCAGGCGTCGACGTGACCATCGCCAGCCCCGAGGGATTCGCACCCCTGCCCTGGGTGGTCGACGCAGCCCGCGCGCGGGCCGCCGACACCGGCGCGACCATCACCCTCAGCGAGGATCCGCAGGCGGCGGTCGTCGGAGCGGACGCACTCGTCACCGACACCTGGACGTCGATGGGCCAGGAGAACGACGGACTCGACCGGGTCGGCCCGTTCCGCCCGTTCCAGATCAACGAGGCGCTGCTCGCGAGGGCCGATGCCGATGCGGTGGTCCTGCACTGCCTGCCCGCCCACCGCGGCGAGGAGATCACCGACGCCGTCCTCGACGGACCGCAGAGCGTCGTCTGGGACGAGGCGGAGAACCGCCTCCACGCGCAGAAGGCACTGCTGGTGTGGCTGCTCGCACAACGAACCGGGGACCGTCCGTGAATGCGGCACCGCCGCAGCGCGCAGGTGCGGCACCGCCGCAGCGCACAGGTGCGGCACCGCCGCAGCGCACAGCGAACGCGGCAACGGCGCCGACCCGGGCGGGTCGGCAGGCGCGCATCGTCGCGATCCTGTCGAACAACCCGGTCCGCAGCCAGACCGAACTCGCGGCGCTGCTCGCGGCCGAAGGCATCGATGCCACCCAGGCCACGTTGTCGCGCGACCTCGAAGAACTCGGTGCCGTGAAACTCCGTGCCGCCGACGGTGGCGCCGGGGTGTACGTGGTGCCCGAGGACGGAAATCCCGTCCGCGGCGTCTCCGGCGGAACCGACCGGCTGTCGCGGTTGCTGGGGGAGCTACTGGTGTCGACCGATGCCAGTGGCAACATGGCGGTGCTGAGAACTCCCCCGGGGGCAGCGCACTATCTGGCGAGCGCACTCGATCGGGCATCATTACCTGACGTCGTGGGAACCATCGCGGGGGATGACACCATTCTCGTGGTGGCACGCGAGCCGCTGAGCGGGGCGGAACTCGCGGCCAAGATCGAATCCCTCGCCTGACAACTGAATCATCTCTACAGATCTTCAACCTAAGGAGCACAAGGACCATGGCCGATCGCGTCGTACTCGCCTACTCGGGCGGGCTGGACACCTCAGTCGCCATCAGCTGGATCGGCAAGGAGACCGGCAAGGAAGTTGTTGCTGTCGCCATCGATCTCGGCCAGGGCGGCGAGGACATGGAGGTCGTGCGCCAGCGTGCACTCGACTGCGGTGCGGTCGAATCGGTCGTGGTGGACGCGCGCGACGAATTCGCCGACGAATACTGCCTGCCGACCATCCAGGCCAACGCCCTCTACATGGACCGCTACCCCCTCGTGTCGGCCATCAGCCGCCCGCTGATCGTCAAGCACCTCGTCGAGGCCGCGCGTGCCCACGGCGGCACCACCGTCGCGCACGGCTGCACCGGCAAGGGCAACGACCAGGTCCGGTTCGAGGTGGGCTTCGGATCGCTCGCTCCTGACCTCGACGTCATCGCACCGGTCCGCGACTACGCATGGACCCGGGAGAAGGCGATCGCGTTCGCCGAGGAAAACGAGATCCCGATCAACGTCTCCAAGAAGTCACCGTTCTCGATCGACCAGAACGTGTGGGGCCGCGCCGTGGAGACCGGGTTCCTCGAGGACCTGTGGAACGCGCCGACCAAGGACGTCTACGACTACACGCAGGATCCGACCGTCAACTGGCAGGCCCCGGACGAGCTGATCATCAGCTTCGAGGCCGGACGCCCCGTCGCGATCGACGGCAAGCCCGTCAGCGTCCTCGAGGCGATCCAGGAACTCAACCGCCGCGCAGGCGCCCAGGGTGTCGGCCGCCTCGACGTCGTCGAGGACCGTCTCGTCGGCATCAAGAGCCGGGAGATCTACGAGGCTCCCGGTGCCATGGTGCTCATCAACGCGCACCAGGAACTCGAGCACGTCACGCAGGAACGCGAACTCGGTCGCTACAAGCGTCAGACCGAGCAGCGCTGGAGCGAGCTGGTGTACGACGGCCTGTGGTTCTCCCCGCTGAAGGTCGCGCTGGACACGTTCATCGAGAAGACGCAGGAACGCGTCTCCGGTGACATCCGGCTGGTGCTGCACGGCGGTGCGATCATCGTCAACGGCCGCCGCAGCAACCAGTCGCTGTACGACTTCAACCTGGCCACCTACGACGAGGGCGACACGTTCGACCAGTCGTACGCCAAGGGATTCGTCCAGATCCACGGACTGTCCTCGAAGGTCGCGGCGAAGCGCGATCTGGGTCTCTAGGTATGAGTGCTCACGGCACCAACGAAGGAGCCCTCTGGGGTGGCCGGTTCGAGTCCGGACCGGCCGCCGCCATGGCGGCGCTGAGCAAGTCCACTCACTTCGACTGGGTGCTGGCCCCGTACGACGTGCGYGCCTCCCAGGCGCACGCCCGGGTGCTGCACAAGGCCGGCCTGCTCGGTGACCAGGACCTGGCGACGATGCTCGCCGGTCTCGGCAGGCTCGCGGCCGACGTCGCGAGCGGCGAGTTCGTCCCGAGCGAATCCGACGAGGACGTGCACGGGGCGCTCGAGCGCGGTCTGATCGATCGGGTCGGTCCCGAGGTCGGGGGACGCCTGCGCGCCGGGCGTTCGCGCAACGATCAGGTGGCGACGCTGTTCCGGATGTGGCTGCGGGACGCCGTCCGCCGCGTCGCCGAGGGTGTGCTCGACGTCGTCGACGCCCTCGCCACGCAGGCCGCCGCGCACCCCTCCGCGGTGATGCCGGGCAAGACCCACCTGCAGGCCGCGCAGCCGGTGCTGCTCGCGCACCACCTGCTGGCGCACACGCACCCGTTGCTCCGTGACGTTCAGCGGCTGCGGGACTTCGACGTGCGGGCGGCCGTGTCGCCGTACGGTTCCGGAGCACTGGCCGGATCGTCGCTCGGACTCGATCCGGAGGCGATCGCCGCGGAACTCGCGTTCGATTCGTCGGCCGAGAACTCGATCGACGCCACGTCGTCGCGGGATTTCGCGGCCGAGGCGGCGTTCGTGCTCGCGATGATCGGCGTCGACCTGTCGCGGATGGCCGAGGAGGTCATCCTGTGGAGCACTCCGGAATTCGGCTACATCACGCTCGCCGACGCCTGGTCGACCGGCTCGTCGATCATGCCGCAGAAGAAGAACCCCGACGTGTCCGAGCTGACCCGCGGCAAGTCGGGCCGGCTGATCGGCAACTTGACCGGTCTGCTGGCGACGCTGAAGGCGCAGCCGCTCGCGTACAACCGGGATCTGCAGGAGGACAAGGAACCGGTCTTCGATTCGGTGGCGCAGCTCGAGTTGCTGCTCCCGGCGATCACCGGACTGGTCTCCACCCTCGAATTCCACACGGATCGAATGGCGGAACTGGCACCGGCGGGCTTCACGCTGGCCACCGACATCGCCGAGTGGCTCGTCCGTCAGGGCGTCCCCTTCCGCGTCGCGCACGAGGCTGCGGGGGCGTGTGTCCGCGTCGCCGAGGCGCGGGGCGCCGGACTCGAGGATCTCACCGACGAAGAACTCGCCGGAGTCGATCCGGCTCTCACCCCGGACGTGCGGGAGGTGCTCACCGTCGAGGGCTCGATCGCCTCGCGTAACGCCCGCGGCGGTACGGCCGGTATCCGTGTGGCCGAACAGTTGGGCGGGGTCCGTCAGCTGTCCGAGTCGCTGCGCGAGTGGTGTCGATGACACCGGCGTCGGACGCCCCGGATTAGGGGCTGTGTGACGCGTCGAGCGCAGTAGGGTGAGGGCGGGCGGCAGCGAGACGTGCGTCACGGTTCGAGAGTCTGGGAGAGTGTTCGTGGGACTGAATACCGAAACGGTGATGGGCCCGATCCGTCGCGTGGTGGCGACGGCGCAGAACGGGTTGGAGGTGGTTCGTCTCGGCGGACTCGAGACGGACCTCACCACATCGCCGTTCGAGGTGGTCGAACGCGCACCGATGTATCGGCTCCGACGGTATTTCCCCGACACGGACCCGGCCGACGCCGGACCCCCGATCGTCCTGGTCCCGCCGATGATGATGTCGGCCGACGTCTACGACGTCACACGGGACCAGGGCGCGGTCGGCATCCTGCGCTCGATGGGGATCGACCCCTGGGTCGTCGACTTCGGTTCGCCGGATTCCGAAGAGGGCGGCTGGGATCGGAATCTCGCCGACCACATCGTCGCGATCAGCGAGATCATCGATCAGGTGCGGTCGCACACCGGGCGTGACGTCTATCTCTCCGGGTATTCGCAGGGCGGCATGTTCGCCTACCAGGCCGCCGCGTACCGCCGCAGCCGCAACATCGCCGGGCTCGTGACGTTCGGCAGTCCGGTCGACACGCTCGCCGGGCTGCCGTTCGGGATCCCGGCCGGGTTCGCCACCGACGCCGCGGGTTTCCTCGCGGACCACGTCTTCAACCGGCTCGCGGTGTCGGGGTGGATGGCCCGCACCGGGTTTCAGCTCCTCGACCCCGTCAAGACACTGAAGTCGAGGTTGGATTTCCTCCGTCAGTTGCACGACAGGGAAGCGCTGTTGCCGCGGGAGCAGCAGCGACGGTTCCTCGCGACCGAGGGCTGGGTTGCGTGGTCCGGTCCGGCCGTCGCGGAGTTGCTCAAGCAGTTCATCGTGCACAACCGCATGATGACCGGCGGGTTCGTGATCAAGGACCAGGTGGTGTCGCTCGCGGAGTTGACCTGTCCGGTCCTCGCGTTCGTGGGAGAGGTCGACGACATCGGTCAGCCGTTGGCCGTCCGCGGCATCCGCCGGGCCGCCCCACGTGCGAACGTGTACGAATCGACGTTGCGGGCAGGGCATTTCGGTCTCGTGGTCGGCTCGGCCGCGGCGACCCACACGTGGCCGACGACCGGCAAGTGGGTGCTGTGGAACGAGGGGCTGGGGCCGCGCCCCACCAACATCGAGCTCATGCGCTACGACGAGCACTTCGGTAGCGAATCCGGAGTGTCCATCAGCGACCGCATCATTCACACCGTGGCGTCGGTCGCCGAGGTGGGTGTCGGTGTCGGCAAAGGAATCAGCGACTTCGCGTCCGGCGCGTTGCGCGGCACGGTGGAACTGTCCGGCGAGGCCACGCGGGCGCTGCCCCGGCTGGCCCGGCTCGGCCAGATTCAGCCGCACACCCAGATCTCGCTCAGCCGGTTGCTGGCCGAGCAGCGCCGGAAGGCGCCGGGCGGCGAGTGCTTCCTCTTCGACAATCGCGTGCATACCTACGAGGCGGTCAATCAGCGGATCGACAACGTGGTCCGCGGTCTGATCCAGGCCGGTGTCCGTCCCGCCGCTCACGTCGGCGTCGTGATGCAGACGCGCCCGAGCGCGCTCGCCGCCATCGTCGCGCTGTCCCGTCTCGGTGCCGTCGCGGTCCTCCTGCCCCCGGGGCGGGAAGTCCACACCGCCCTCCGCATCGACGGTGTCGAGCGCATCGTCACCGATCCGGAGAATCTGGACGCCGCGCTCGCCACCGGCATTCAAGTGCTCGTGCTCGGCGGCGGTGCCCAGCGCGACCTCGACGTGGATCCGTCGGCGAACGTCGTCGATCTCGAGAAGATCGACCCCGACGCGGTGACGTTGCCGGGCTGGTACCGGCCCGATCCCGGACTGGCCCGCGAATTGGCGTTCATCATCTGCAGTGAGTCCAACGGGCACTGGGAGACCAAGCAGATCACGAACTACCGGTGGGCGCTGTCGGCGTTCGGAACGGCCTCGGCCGCCGATCTCGACCGCGGCGACACCGTGTATTGCCTTGCGCCTCTGCATCATTCGTCGAGCCTGCTCGCCGCGATCGGTGGCGCCGTGGCGGGTGGATCGCGGATCGCGCTCTCGCGCGGACTCGACCCCGAGCGGTTCGCCGAGGAGGTCCACCGCTACGGCGTCACAGTGGTCAGCTACACGTGGACGATGATGCGCGAGATCCTCGACGCCGAAAACCTCGCGCTCGACGGAAGCCACCCCGTCCGGCTCTTCATCGGATCCGGAATGCCGCAGGGCTTGTGGCGCCGCACGACGGAACGATTCGCACCGGCGAAGGTCCTCGAGTTCTACGCCTCCACCGAGGGCGACGTGGTTCTCGCGAACGTCGCAGGCGCGAAGGTCGGGGCGAAGGGGCGGCCCCTGCCCGGCAGCGCCGAGGTGCGGCTCGCGGCCTACGACCCGATCGCCGGCCGGCTGCTGGAGGACGAGCAGGGATTCATCCGCGAATGCGAGGACGACGAGGTCGGTCTGCTCCTCGGCAGGGCGGGCGTGCACGCCGAGATGTCCGGCGGCGCGATGCGGGGAATCTTCGCCGCGGGCGACGCGTGGATTCCGACGGAGAACCTCTTCCGCCGCGACGCCGACGGGGACTACTGGCTGGTCGACCACAGGAAGACCGTGATCGCGACTCGCCGGGGCGCGGTGTTCACCCAGCCGATCGTCGACGCGCTCGGGTCCGTCGATCGTGTCGACCTCGCGGTGGCCTACGGGGTCGCGGTCGGCGGTCGCACGCTGGCCGTTGCCGCGTTCACCCTCCGCGACGGGCCGCCGCCGAGACTGGCGGAGATCTCCGACGCGCTCGACGCGCTTGCTCCCGCGCTGCGGCCCGACATCATCCAGGTGGTGGGGGACATCCCGCTGGGGTCCTCGTACCGCCCGAATGCCGATGCCCTGAGCGCTGCCGGCCTGCCCAAGCCGGGAACCCGTGTGTGGTACGCCGATCCGGAATCGCACCAGTACCGGCGGCTGACCAAGGCGGTGGCCGCCGAGTTCGAGGACGGCTCCGCCGGAGTGCCCGCCGGCGCGCGGTAGCCTGACACTGCTCACCCGAACGGTTGGAGAGGACTTCCGTGGTTATTGATCCGACGTTGCTCGGCATTCTCGCGTGCCCACAGGACAAGGGTCCTCTGCTGTTGGTCGGAGACGAGTTGCTCTACAACCCTCGCCTTCGGCGGGCGTATCCCATCGAGAACGGGATCCCCGTCCTGCTGATCGACGAGGCCAGGGACGTCGACGCGGCCGAGCACGAGACGCTGCTCGCCCGGGCGGCCGGCGAGGCCTGATCACACCGGCAGATCGCCGGTGAGATAACGCTGCAACGTCGGGGCGACGATCGCGACCAGGTCGTCGACGGGCAGCGACGCGAGTGGCTCGATTTCGAGGACGTACCGCGTCACCAGCACACCGGCCATCTGCGATGCCACCAATTGCATGCGCAGCATGCCGGTTCCGGGTGGTTCGTCGACGCGCGGTCCGAGGTCTCGGAGCACGACCTCGAGGAGGAACGTGCGGATGAGGGTCGGTTCGTTCCCCGCCATCGCGGACCGGAACGCCGCGACCACGGCGGGCTTGTGCGGCGACTCCCAGACCGAGAACACGGCCCGGGCGAGGCGGCTGCCGATCTCGTCCGGCGGGGTGTCGAGCACCGGCGCGATCACCTTCGTCGGGTCCACCGGAATGTCCACCGACGCGAGGAACAGTTGTCGCTTCGTTCCGAAGTAGTGGTGGACCAGAGCGGAGTCGACGCCCGCCCCGGAGGCCACGGAACGGACGCTGGTCTTGTCGAAGCCGTTCTGTGCAAACAGTTTTCGTGCGGAAGTCAGTATCCGTGACCGCGTGTCCGGGTTGCCCGGGCGTCGTCCGGTCCGCAGCCCGGGGGCGCCGTCGGTGCGTGTCGCGGGGTCGGTCATGGTGTGCGGCGCCTCAGCGTCGCGGCGCCCAGCGACAGTGCGAACAGGGCGAAGGCGGCGACCACCGCCAGGTCACGCCACATGAGGCCGGTCGCCCCGGGGTGGGTGGCGACCTGTTGCAACGCCTCGACGGCGTAGCTCAGCGGGAGGACGTTGCTGATCCACTCCAGCCAGGTGGGGAGCTGATCCCGTGGAACGAGGAGCCCGCACAGGAAGAGCTGGGGAACCACGACCACCGGCATGAACTGCACCGCCTGGAATTCGGTGCGCGCGAACGCGCTGCACAGCAGACCGAGTGCCACGCCGAGGATCGCGTTCAGCACGGCGATCAGCAGCACCCACGTCACGCTGCCCTCGGTGGTGAGGCCGAGAAATCCGAACGAGACCGCACACGCCAGCGCCGCCTGCGCCGCAGCGGCGCTGGAGAACGCCGCGGCGTAGCCGCCGAGCAGGTCGAGTTTGCCCATGGGCGTCGTGAGCAGGCGTTCGAGGGTGCCGGACGTCCGTTCGCGTTGCATCGCGATCGACGTGACGAGGAACATCACGACGAACGGCAGGATGCCCAGCATCGTGATCGCGACGCGCTCGAACAGCGATTGCTGACCGGGCGGCGCCGGAACGTTCTGATACAGGAAGTACAGCAGCACCATCAGCAGGCTGGGCACCACCAGAATCATGGCGACGGTGCGGTGATCCGTCCGCAGTTGCGCGAGGATCCGGCCCGCCGTGGCCGCGAAGATCGTGACGTTCATCAGTTCTCACTCCCGACATGTGATGCGCGGATGAGGTTCAGGAAGGCGTCTTCGAGGCTCGTCTCACCGGTCTGTTCCCGGAGCCCGCCGGGGGAGACCTGCGCGAGAACGTAGCCGTCCCGCATGAGCAGGAGCGACGCGCAGTGTTCGGCCTCGTCCATGACGTGGCTCGACACCAGCAGAGTGGTGCCGGCGGCGGCGAGTTCCTCGAACCGCTCCCAGAGTTCGACGCGCAGGAGTGGGTCCAGGCCGACGGTGGGTTCGTCGAGGACGAGGATCTCGGGGCGCGCCACCAGCGCGCACGCCAGGCTGACCCGGCCCAGCTGCCCACCCGACAGATCTGCCGCCTTCTGGGTGGCGAAGCGCGTCAGCCCCACCGCGTCGACCGCTTCGGTGACCGCGCTCGACGGCTGACCGTAGAGCGCGGCGAAGTAGGCGACGTTCTTCCTGACCGTGAGGTCGGCGTACACGCTGGGGGACTGGGTGACGTACCCGACGCGGCTTCGCAACGAGACCGAGCCTGCGGGGGACCCCAGCACGGTGACCGTCCCGGATTCCACGATCTGAGTGCCGACCACGCACCGCATCAGCGTGGTCTTTCCGCATCCGGAGGGTCCGAGGAGGCCGGTTATGGATCCGCTCGGCACCTGGACGTCGATGCCGTGCAGCACCTCGTTCCTGCCTCGGCGCACGTGCAGATCACGGATGTCGATCGCTGCACTGCCATTCATGGCGGGCCTCAATTCATCACTGGGTGAATTCATTGTGTGATGAATTATGCGACCGTCGGGGTGGCGGCGTCAACGGTTGTGGAGAATCGGGACGTGACCATCGATCGACTCGACCGGGCGGAACCCGTGGACGCCGCGCACATCGTCCTCGGATCCACGCTGATCGTCGGCGAGGTCCGGATCCGCATCGTCGAGGTGGAGGCGTACGGCGGCGAGAAGGACGGCCCGTGGCCCGACCCGGCTTCGCACTCGTACCGGGGGAGGACGCCGCGCAACGAGGTGATGTTCGGCCCGGCCGGGCACCTGTACGTCTACCGCAGCTACGGGATGCACTTCTGCATGAACGTGTCCTACGGGCCGGTCGGCACCGCGGGCGGGGTGCTGCTGCGTGCGGGCGAAGTGCTCGACGGGTCCGCGACGGTCCGGGCACGCAGACCCCGCGTGACGAGACCGGCCGACTGGGCGCGCGGGCCCGGCAACCTGGGGTCCGCGACCGGCGTCACCCTCGCCGAGAACGGTGCGGCACTGTTCGAAACCGATTCGCCCGTTCGGCTGGAGGTTGCGGATTCGGACGGCTGGGTGAGCGGCCCGCGGGTCGGGGTCAGCACGGCCGCCGACCGCCCGTGGCGCTTCTGGATTCCGGAGTCGCCGGCGGTGTCCGCGTACCGGAGAAGCCCGCGTGCGACGCCCGCCGACGAGCGGATGGGATGATCGAACCCGTGACTGAGAACATCATCGATGAACTGACCTGGCGCGGGCTCATTGCCCAATCAACCGATCTGGACGCGCTGCGCCGTGATCTCGACGCCGGACCGGTCACGCTCTATGCCGGTTTCGATCCGACCGGACCGAGTTTGCACGCCGGCCATCTCGTGCCGCTGCTCGCGCTGAAGCGATTCCAGCGCGCGGGCAACCGTCCCATCGTGCTGGCGGGTGGCGCGACCGGTCTGATCGGCGATCCCCGCGACGTCGGTGAACGCACGATGAACTCCGCCGACACCGTGGCGGAATGGGCCGATCGGATTCGGGGTCAGCTCGAACGGTTCGTCGAGTTCGACGACTCGCCGAGTGGCGCCGTCATCGAGAACAACATGAACTGGACCGGCAAGCTGTCGGCCATCGACTTCCTCCGCGACGTGGGCAAGCACTTCTCCGTCAACGTGATGCTCGCGCGGGACACCGTGAAGCGTCGCCTCGAAACCGACGGCATGTCCTACACCGAATTCAGCTACATGCTGCTCCAGGCCAACGACTACCTGCACCTGCGACGCAGCCACGGTTGTTCACTGCAGGTCGGCGGATCCGATCAGTGGGGCAATATCATCGCCGGCGTCGAGCTGAACCGGCGCGTCGACGCCGAATCGGTTCACGGTCTGACAGTCCCGCTCGTCACGTCGGCGGACGGCAAGAAGTTCGGAAAGTCGACCGGAGGCGGAAGCCTGTGGCTCGACCCGGAGATGACGAGCCCTTACGCGTGGTACCAGTACTTCGTGAACACCGGCGACGCCGACGTGATCAAGTACCTGCGGTGGTTCACTTTCCTCACCGCCGAGGAGCTGGCGGAACTGGAGACGGCCACCGCCGAGCGGCCGCATGCCCGCGAGGCCCAGCGCCGGCTCGCCGCCGAGATGACGACACTCGTGCACGGCGAAGCCAACACCCGTGCCGTGGAGCTCGCGAGCCAGGCACTGTTCGGCCGCGCGGAACTGCAGGACCTGGACGAGCCGACGCTCGGCGCCGCCCTTCGGGAGGCGTCCGTCGCAGAACTCGCGCCGGGCGAGCCGTCCAGCATCGTCGACCTTCTCGTTCTCAGCGGCTTGTGCGAGAGCAAGGGTGCGGCCCGCCGCGCTGTGAAGGAAGGCGGCGCCTCCGTCAACAACCAGAAGATCTCCAGTGAGGACTGGACTCCCGAATCGGGCGATCTGCTGCACGGGACGTGGCTCGTGGTTCGGCGCGGAAAGCGCAACTTCGCCGGCGTCAAAGTGTTGTCGAGCTAGCGTGCGGCGGGTCACAGCGGCGTAATTCGGACCTACTCCGTCCGGTGGCCCGCGCGTAGCGCGGGCCACCAGCGGATTTCACGTACCGGATGCCTTTGACCAGGGGATTTGACGCTCCGTTTTCATTCGCGTAACTTATTCCAGGTCAGAGCGACACGGACACCAACCC
>NZ_JBFUHV010000149.1:0-22233 GCF_056402215.1 Rhodococcus sp. P4_B6
GCTTCGGGCACAACAACGCCGAACCCCGAGCCGCAATCGCCGAACGCACCAACTCCCCCGACCCGGAAGCGGCGACGATCAGCGTCAACGCCAGCGTCTACATGACCCTCGCGCTCGGCTCCGGCATGGCGTTCTTCCTGTACCCGCATGCCATCACCGGTGTCTTCGCCGCCCGCGGCGCCCGCACGGTACGCCGAAACATGTCCGTCCTCCCGATCTACACAGTGCTCCTCGGCTTCGTGGCGTTACTCGGCATAATGGCGCTGGCAGCCGGAATCAAACCCCTCAACGGCAATCCGCAGTTCGCCGTGCCACAGTTGCTACAAGAGATGTTCCCCTCCTGGTTCGTCGGCGTCGCATACGCCGCGATCGCCATGAGCGCCCTTGTACCGGCGGCAATCATGGCCATCGGCGCCGGGAACCTGGTCAGCCGGAACATCATCCGCCAGTTCTCCCGCTCCGAAACCACCAGCCGCCGGGAAACCGAGATCTCCAAGGTAGTGTCCGTACTGGTCAAGCTCGGGGCGCTGGTGTTCGTCCTGACCCTCGACAGCCAGTTCGCCCTCAATTTCCAGTTGCTCGGCGGTATCTGGATTCTGCAGACCATCCCCACGGTGCTGCTCGGCCTGTTCACCGAACGCTTCGCCGACAAGCGGGCACTGCTGGCAGGGTGGGCAGTCGGTATCGCCTACGGCACGATCGCCGCCTACAACGTCTCATCCCCCAAGGCCAGTCACTTCGGCGGCTCGACGGCGGCCCCGTTCTTCCTGTCCTCGCCGATGTACATCGCCATCTCCGCGCTGATCCTGAACCTCGTCGTGACGCTCATCTGGAGCGGCATCACCTCGACACTGCGCCGTACCCGGCAGATCAACACCACCGCACCGATATCACCCGAATCGACCGCACCCGGCACGAACGCCGGTGCCGTCGCAAACGCCCCCGCCGCCCACTGACCTTCAGGAGTGCCGATTTCCATGACTGCCACCATCAACCGGACCGACGACGGTCCAGTCCGGATTCTCACCATCGCAAACCCCGCCAAGCGCAACGCATTCAGCGGCGACATGGCCCCACAACTGCGGAAGCTACTGCTCGACGCCGATCAGACCACATCCGTCCGGGCCATCGTGATCACCGGTGACGCCAACACCTTCTCGTCCGGACACGATCTGCAGGAAGTCCTGCACAACCCGGAGACAGCAGGTAACCCCGAGGCCAATGCCGCCTTCACCCTGCCCGCCGACCTCGGCACCCCCGTCATCGCGGCCGTGAACGGCGCAGCCTATGCCGCCGGATTCATCCTCGCACTCAACTGCGACATCCGGATCGCCGGCCACAATGCGAAATTCTGCGCTGTCGGCGCCCGCATCGGCCTGGTCCCCGTCGGCGGGCAGTTGAGCCGCCTGCTGGACATCGTGACCTACCCGGTCGCCTTCAAAATGCTGGCCACCGCCGCACCAGTCGCCGCCGACGCCGCCCGCGAATCCGGATTCGTCAGCGAAGTATGCGACCCGGCTGACACTCTCGCCCGCGCACTGACGCTCGCACATCAGATCGCAGAAGTATCACCCGCCGTGGTGCGGGCGATCAAGACCGGGCTGCGGGTGACCCTGCACAACGGACTCGACGCCGGCAACGCACTCGAGCCGCTTCTCGCCGCAGTGGTCCGTGACCTGCCCGACGGAGACGAAGGTGTGCAGTCCTTCCTGCAGAAGCGGCCTCCGCAGTACCCGAATGCACCCACCGATCTGCAGGACAAGCTCGAGAAGGCGGGAGCAGACCGATGACCCAACGACTCCGTGAAGACATCATCCGCGACCTTGCCATCCGCTACGGTGTCGCCGCCAACGCGGTCACCTTCGCCACCAGCGGGATCGAGGCCGGCCGGATCGCAGAAGCAATCGGCCGTCCTGTAGCCGTAAAAGTGGTCGCCGACAACGTCGTCCACAAAAGCAAGGCCGGTGGTGTTCTGCTCGGGGTGGCTCCGGAAGAAACCCGCCGCCGCACCGAGGAGCTC
Source organism: Rhodococcus sp. P4_B6 (assembly GCF_056402215.1). Lineage (NCBI taxonomy): Bacteria > Bacillati > Actinomycetota > Actinomycetes > Mycobacteriales > Nocardiaceae > Rhodococcus > Rhodococcus sp. P4_B6. Next base: position 2,021 of record NZ_JBFUHV010000149.1, read on the forward strand.
CTCGAGACGCAGCGCGCCGCGGGGGCGACCGTCCGCGGCGTCACTGTCGAGGCGATGGTGGACGCCGGTCTCGAAGCCGTCGTCGGCGGTCTCGACGCACCCGGCTTCGGTCCCGTCGTGATGTTCGGCCACGGTGGCGTCGACATCGAAATCCTCGACGACGTCGTGTTCGCCCTTGCCCCGATCGATACCGTCGAGGCCCGGCGGATGGTGTCGAGCACCCGACTCGGACGGGTCATCGCGAGGCGATTCCCGCAGCGCCTCGACGATGTCATCGAGATGCTCGTCGCCGTAGGCGGGCCTTCCGGTCTGCTGCTCAACGAGGACGTCACTGAGGTCGACTTCAACCCCGTCGTCATCACCTCCGATCGCATCGTCGCCGTCGACGCCCGAGCCAACGCAGTCGATGTCACCGAATGCCATATACATTCGGTCCCCGATCCGTCTGTCAGCTATGAGGCCCTGCGGCCGGCCATCTACCCGCGATCGGTGGCGATCGTCGGCGCCTCCGCCGACGAACGGAAGATGGGTTTCCGCGCGGTACGCAGCCTCGTCGACTTCGGCTACACCGGCCAAATCCTCCCGATCAGCAGCAAGAACACCAGCGTCTACGGTGTCCCGACCGTTCCGGATATCGACACACTCCCCCAGAACATCGACCGCGCGGTCCTCGCATTGCCGGCCGCGGCGGTGCCCGACACGCTGCGGGCACTCGCCGCACGCGGCACACGCACCGCACACATCCTCACCGCCGACACCCCGCCGTTCAACGACATCCTCAACACAAGCGACCTGCGGGTTCTCGGGCCCAACTGCATCGGCCACTACACACCGTACGAGCGGATGACCATGATCGGCACCGACGCGTCCAGCACGACCGAGGGGCACCTCGCGGTGGTGTCGCAGTCCGGCACCTACGCCGGCGACATCCTGCGGCGCGGGACAGAGCTCGGTCTTCAATTCAGCTTCGTCAGCTCGGTGGGCAACTGTGACGATGTCAGTCCCGCCGAGCTCCTGGCCTTCTGCGAAGCCGATCCCCGAACACACGCCGCCGCCTTTTACCTCGAGGACGACCGGTGGGCCGGCGACTTCTTCCGACTCGCTCGCACGATGACCAAACCCGTAGTGCTACTCAAGGGCGGCCGCACCGCGGCGGGCGGCGCCGCCGCCGCCTCCCACACCGGCGCCCTCGCCAGCGACCCACAGCTTCTCGAGGACGCCGCACGCCAGGCGGGAGTGCTACTGGTCGACGACCTCGACCAGCTGCTCGACGTCCTCACGGCGCTACAATTCGTCCCCACACTCGACGGGGACAACCTTGCCCTGGTCGGCAGCGGCGGTGGCGTCGCCGTGGTCGGCTCCGACCGTGCAGACCGGTGGAACCTGAAGATGGCACCGTTCGCCGAATCCACACGCGAACGCCTCACGCCGTTCGAGGCCCCGGGAACCAGCTTGTCGAATCCGATCGACATACCGATCTGGTCCCTATTCGACGAGACCGGGAGCTTCACCGGCTCCATCGTCTCCGCCGTCGCCACCGACGACTCGATCGACGCGATCTGCGCGTTCCTCGATCTCGGCACCGTGTTCGATCTGCAGGCCATCGAGCCCGGAAACAAGCTGGTGCGGTCGCTGACCGAGGACCTCGTCAACGCCGAGCGCGGTGGCATCCCCCTCGCGCTGGTCCTGCGCAGTGGATTCGACCAGAACCAGGACGAGCTGATCCGGCAGCTACGCCCCGTCGCCGCCGCAGCCAAGGTCGCCCTCTTCGATTCTGTGGACCGCGCGATCGACGCTGTCGGTGGTGTCCGGTGGCTGACCCGCCACGCCAAGAACCCGGGAGGCGACCTGCAGTGAGCCCATACGACGCCGAGCTCCAACCAGCGCCCGCGCACACACCGGCCGCTGCGCCAGCGCAACGCCCCGCAACGGCGCTCACACTGATCGCCATCAGCACATTCCTGTCGATGAGCGTGTGGTTCTCGGCGTCGTTCGTGGTCCCACAGCTGGTGGCGGTCTGGAACTTGTCCACCGCAGGATCGTCATTGCTGACCATCGCCGTCCAGTTCGGCTTCGTCATCGGCGCGGTCACCGCCGCCGCCACCGGCCTGGCCGACGCCGTACCCGGCCGCATCCTGATCTTCGGCGGCGCCGTCGGCGCCGCCCTCGCCAACCTCGGCCTACTCTTCGCCGATGGCCTCGCCGCCGCCATACCTCTGCGGCTACTCACCGGCATCTTCCTCGCCGCGGTATATCCGCCGGCACTGAAAGAAGTATCCACCTGGTTCCGAACCGGGCGCGGCACCGCACTCGGAGTCATGATCGGTGCGCTCACACTCGGGTCGGCGCTGCCCCACCTGGTCAATTCGTTCGGAGATGTGCAGTGGCAGCACGTCATCACCGCCACCACCATCATGACTGCGGCGGGTGGCGGCCTGATCCTGCTACTGCGCACCTCCGGCCCGTACCCATTCCCCCGGCAGCCGTTCAGCATTACCGCCGCAATCACCAGCCTCCGGAACAAACACGTCGCTCTCGCCAATATCGGCTACATGGGCCACATGTGGGAGCTCTACGCCATGTGGGCCTGGGTCGGGGCATTCCTCGCCACCCTTCCTGCCATCGCCACCCGCCCCCACCCCGATGCAACGGCGTCCGCGCTCTCATTTACCTGCATCGGTGCCGGCGCAATCGGGTGCTTCGTCGGAGGCCGCCTCAGCGACCGGTACGGTCGGGCACAATCGGCACTGATCTGCCTGATCTGCTCGGGAACCGCTGCGACCGGGCTGAGCATCCTCGACACGGCGCCACTACCGATCGTGCTCACCGTCTGCGTGTTCTGGGGATTCTGGGTCATCGCCGACTCGGCACAGTTCTCGGCGCTGGTGACCGAACACGCCGATCCGGTCTACGTCGGCGGAGCAGTGTCCATCCAACTCGCACTCGGCTACCTCACGACCACCCTCACCCTGTGGCTGGTCCCGGTCTTGGTCGAGCACCTGTCCTGGTCTGCAGCACTGCTGGCTCTTGCGCTGGGACCCGTCATCGGGGCAGCCGCAATGGCTCTCCTTATACGTGCAGACCGCGACATCACCACGTCGCCGAGCCACTAAGCAGACAGAGAACGGCCAGTGAACTCCGAGCCCTCTTTCCCCGATAAGGTCGCCCGCATCGCGCGCATCCTCGCTGATCCGATGCGACTACACCTGCTGACAATTATCGCCCGAGCGCGGGAAATCTCATGTGCGCACCTGATAGACCACGCAGACGTCGGAGCATCCACCGTCTCGTACCACGTGAAAATGCTCACCGAGGCAGGATTGGTGACAGTAGCCATCGACGGTCGGCACCGCTACGTGCGTTTCGAACGAGAAACCATGCGCCACTTCACCGAAATCGTCGCCCCCTCGATCAACCGCGACCCACCCAACCAGCACCCCTGACGCCACCGAGAAACTGACCAGCATGCGATGAGGAACCACGAGCCCCTCGCCAGGACAAGGACACCCACGACCGACCCACATCCTCTGCCGCTGCTCACTCCAATGCAGTTGCTCGATACCAATACCCGGCTCGGACTCGAGCAGCGAAAACTAAACAAGGCGATCAACTCCGCGCTGCCGCGCCAAGCTCTCGGTCCCCGGGATTCTCGGACGCCATATTCCTCCGACCACTCACGCGGTGTGCTGCGATCCGGCGTGGACATCACGCAGGGGATGGCGGACGCCGCCCCACCCAGTCCGCGCCAGCTCCACGGACCGACGAAGAACGTGACGTTGCCGAAGCAGTCGGGTGGTTAGACGAGCGAACCAGCGGTGACATATGCCTAATGCGGGTGGAAGATCGAACTAAGAAACCAACGGGTCTCGACCCTGTTCCCGCGGGACACCACGGAGGTCGTGTGCGATGCGTCCATACTCCGAAGAAGTCCGGGAGGACGACACCAGAGCGGCGAAAGAAACCGTTCAGGCTCGACTCTACCCATCCGAGGACCAGCCATTTGCCATCGATTTTGGCGGTACCTGTCCGCGCTGCGATCACGCGATCAGCGACCGCAAAGTACTCGTCGGGATCCTCGGGGCTGGCAGGATGAACGCCAGAAAGAGACGACGGCAACTTGCCGACTTGAAGAGGCGCGGTGATCTCTCGGAAGGTGACCACACCTTCGACCTCATCTGTTCCTGTACGGCTGCCCACACCAATCGCCCACCTGAGAAGGTCGGCTGTGGTGCCAGATTCCGCGTCCGAGTCCAGTGGCCCTGACATGCCTGTACGACTAGGCGAGCCCGAAGGCTTTCCCACCCCAGCATCCCTAGCGGAAGAAGCCGACTGGCAAGCCTTGCTCGGCACGCAGCTCGCGGATACACGCAAGATTGCAGAGAACTGGCGGACTGGTCTCGCCGCACTGCTGGGTCTCGTAACCGTGTTCTCCGCGGTGAAGGGCGAAGCCGCCATCAGCGGCCTCGAATTTCGCTACGCGGTGGCAACCGGCGTCCTGCTGCTGATGGGAGTCTGTGTCGCCGTCATCGGGGCTCTCGCGTCGCTCCGAGCGGCATATGGCACACCGCGTGCGGTGTCTCGGGGAGAGCTGTTATCGACCGGCGGCCTGCCCGGATACAGGTATGAGCTCGCATGCCAAGCGGTTTCCGACCTACGGTGGGCGAGGTGGACGACGCTGACTTCACTCGTCTGCATTATCGCCGCAATCAGCGTGACATGGTACGGGCCTCGTCCAGCTCAAGCGATCATCGACGTGGAAAGGACTGGTAGCCCTCACGTTTGCGGGAAGCTTGTTGCCTCGGCTGATGGATATATCGATATTGAGCTGTCATCCGCCGAAGCCGCCCGCATCGCGAACAAGGACATTCTCTCCATCAACGCGGTGAGTGAGTGCTGACGGTGTCTCGTGTTGATCGCCCCTACCCCGACCGGATCCCGGACCCCGACCTGGACACAATGGTCGCTGATATCGTTGATCAGGTTCGTTTTTCGTCGACGGATATAGAATTGAGACTCCGCTCCCCTAACCTCCGAATCGAAAGAACCTCGTCAGCGGCGGATCTAGACGCGCGAACCGAGATACTGTTCGGCCATCAGACAATACTCATGGGTGGAGGACTGTATCCCTTTCTCTGCCAGTATCTTCGTGCGGCGTCATCCTACTTTCTAACCTGCAACCAGGGCGGTACTCCCGCCCCGAACTGGCACGCCGGGCGCTCCTCGCTCGCGACGACCCTGGATTGGCTCTCGACACCCACCGAAATGCCGCACCGGCCCGCGTTCACGATAAGTCGAACCCAGGACAAATCGGCACTCAGCCTTGCTTTCTACACATACCGGTTTCTGCTATGCCACGAACTCGCCCACGTTGCACTTGGCCACTCTCCCATCGAAGCCGGATCCGTTCCGGACAACATCACCCCGCTACACCAGCAACAAGACCAAGAGCTCAAGACAGACAGAATGGCACTGACCCTGCAGGTCCGGTCAATACCCACACGGTCCGAAACCGTCAAAGGCCTGGCAGGCGCGGTCTACGCCTTCGCGGCGGAGGCACTAGGCAACAGCAGACTTATGTTGCTGGCAGAACTGGTTGACGAACGGCAGTGGGAAATCGAACTCACACACCCCCCAACCATTCAGCGGGAGTTTGGCCTGCTTGGGGCAGCCAACGGTCTGTGCGGGCAAGCAGCGATGACCGATATGCACCGTCTACGCAATGACCTACGAGAGCTGAACGATCAAGTATTGACCGACGCGCTTCACCAACAACAGATGGTCGTCAAGAAGGCGCGGCAGCTGTTGCGAATCGAGATGGACACACTGCGACTGCGCGGTAACGATCCTCTGCCGGCAGTCTTACCCGACCTGCTGGGACTCTTCTCTCAGAGTCCTGTCGGCGTGATGAAGGCACTCGAGCATCCCCCTAACTATGCTTCCGACGACACCAGCGCAATCACATCATTGATCGACCGGCTCGTTGCTGAGCTCCCAGCCGAGTTCCAGGATTTCCACAACCAATCACCCAGGGAGCGTGCCATCGACTTGGCGTAATCGAAACCGCATAATTGCCCGGCCGATCCCGCGACGACGTCGAGGGCCGACCGGCGCACCGATCGGCGGTGCAATGACGGCGAACGCGGTCGCTGACTCGCCGGAACCTGCCAACGCGGGAAACGAGGACTGCTCATCGGGAAGGGCGGATTGTCCGGCAACGTCCTCCGCGTGACACCACCGATGACCGTCACGATCGAGGAAGCCAAACAGGCTCTCGGAATCCTCGACGACACCCTCTCATACGTAGCATCGCGGGCCGAACCGCAACCAATCCACTGACCGATGCCGGACACGGCGCCAATAGTCCGTACTGACGACACCAGGACCGCCGACGAACGAACCGTCGGGCGGGGCACTGCCCTATTCGGCTCTCATCGGCGTGGCAGCGGTACCGATGGCCCAACTCTGCACTGATGTCCGTCGCCCCTGGCGATCCTGACCTATACCGTCAGTCTGCCCACGCAGGGGCGGGTCGCGGACCCCCATTGTTGAGGCTCTACCCGCGCGGGGACCCAGGCGATAAGAAATTGGGACCGCACCCACCGGATGCGGTCCCCACGTGACACTGGTCAGACAGAGCGCACGTTCGTGGCCTGCGGGCCCTTCTGCCCCTGGCCGACCTCGAACTCCACACGCTGGTTCTCATCGAGCGACTTGAAACCGCTGCCCGAGATCTCCGAGTAATGCACGAAGACGTCCGGAGTTCCGTCGTCGGGTGCGATGAAACCGAAGCCCTTCTCACCGTTGAACCACTTCACAATGCCCTGCGTCATGCCGATACTCCCTCAATCTCGATCCGGACCCTCACATCGAGGTTCCGATCTCGATGAGCTGATCCTGCCATCCTCGATGGAGTCGCGAAGACCGCACCGTGCTCGCATCGACCCCATGCACCGTGCCACGAGTCGTCCATGGGGCAACGAAGGCGGCTCCCACCGCCAGTGCCCCGGTTCGATCACGTCCAGCTCACTCCTCGGAGCTCAGAATGCTGACCACCCGACCACCCATCGTTGACCAATCCATACGGGGTATTGCAAATCCCAGTTTTAGTCACTTAGACTAAAACAATGAAAACGGTAACCGAGGCATTCGACATCGTCGGCGCGGCAACCGTGCCGAGCGACCTGTTCGGCCCAATCACCCACGACCCGGCGGCTCAGCGCGCAGCCCGCCGACGCTTCCACCGCCTGTCGGTTCTGATTCATCCGGATCGGGTTGATCCTGCGTACACCGACAGCGCCGCAGCGGCATTCACACATGCGTCCGATCTGTATAGCCGCTGGCAGCGCGCCGCCACCACGGACGCGGCCGCGGCGATCGTGTTGGACGGCAGTCGCGGCTCCTATCGACTCAAGATGCGGCACGCCCGCGGTTCGATCGCCGACCTGCACCATGCCACCGACAGCGGCGGCGCGGGCGCGGTGATCAAGGTTCCCCGCAATGTCTCCTCGAACGCTCTGATCGATGCGGAACGGGCGGCGCTCACTGAGATCGCGGCGTCCGCCGAAGGCGGGAATGATTGGCTGCGCGCGTACTTCCCGCAGCTGATCGACCACCTCACCCACGCCGACCCTGTGACCGGCGCCCACCGGCAGGTGAACGTGCTGGACTCCCTGACCAATCGATTCGTCACCCTCGCCGAGGTCCGGGCCAGCTACCCGGACGGGCTCGATCCGCGGGATTGGGTGTGGATGCACCGGCGTCTGCTGCGGGCTCTTGCCGCCGCGCATCGCGCCGGGTGGGTGCACACCGCGGTGACCGCGGACAACGTGCTCATTCACCCTGAGCGGCATGGAGTGGTACTGGCCGGGTGGTCGTTCGCCACCCGCCCAGGCACGGTTCCGCTGGCGACGATCCCCTCTCGGCGGGATCACTATCCACCGGAAAGTTCCACCGGCTCCACCGCAACCCCGGCCTGGGATGTGTTCATGGCCCATCAGTTGATGCTGACCATGCTCGCCGACACGGCCCCGGACCGCCTGCGCGCGTTCGCATACGGCTGCATGCAACCACAACCTGGTCTGCGACCTGACGCCGTCGATCTGCTCGACGAGTTCGACGACCTGCTCGACACGCTCTACGGGCGGCGACGCTTCCGCCCGTTCACAATGCCCACCACGAAAGGACAGTGATCCACCATGGGATACGGCAAATGGGATGACGACACCTACACCGCGGCCAAGACATTCCGCGCCGCCCGCGGCGTCGACGACTTCGGCTACACCAGCGCCCTGTACGCACGGCCGAGAGACCAGTGGAAGGCCGATCCGACCCTGGACCCGCTGGGTGTGACCGTGCGGGAATGCCGGGATTCGGCCGGGCACCCCGAGTCGCTACCGATCGCCGTGCTCTTCGACGTCACCGGTTCGATGGGCGCGGTACCGCGGATCATGCAGGACAAGCTCGGCAAACTGCACGGACTGCTGCAGCGCAAGGGGTATGCCGACGACCCGCAGATCCTGTTCGGCGGCATCGGGGACGCCGACTCCGACCGAGTGCCCCTGCAGGTCGGTCAATTCGAGTCCGGCAACGCCATGGATGAGCAACTCCGCACCATCTTCCTCGAAGGCAACGGTGGCGGTCAGAAGTCTGAAAGCTACGAACTGGCCGCATATTTCATGGCGCGGCACACCGCCACGGACGCGTGGGACAAACGCGGCCACAAGGGGTACCTGTTCATCATCGGCGACGAGCTGAACAAGGCCCGACTGTCGGCCCGGCACGTTCGGACGGTGATCGGCGACGACCTCGACCGCGATGTCACCGTCGAGTCGGTGTACCGGGAACTCGAACGGCGGTGGAACGTCTACTTCGTACTGCCGAATCAGTCGGCGTACTTCCACGATCCCGAGATCGCGGAGCACTGGCAACGTCTGTTCGGGGAACGGTTCCTCAAGCTGGACGACCCGGGCGCGGTGTGCGAGCTGATCGCGCTGACGGTCGGCATGGGCGAGGACCGCATCGACCTCGGTGAGGGTCTGGCGGACCTGCGTGACGTCGGATCCGCCGCCGAAGCGGACACCGTCGGTCACGCACTCGCCGTCCTCAGTGCGGCGCGGGCCCCCGTCGCGGTGAGTCCGCTGCCGATCGATCCGGCCGGCAGCGACGACGTGTCCTTCACCTGACACCCGTTCGGGAGGCGGGGCATTCGATCCCGCTTCGGGTGCGAGCCCCGCCTCCCGACCCCCTTCTACGACAGGAGATCCCATGACCACGGTGTTCGGTGACCGCGACATCATCGTCGTCGACCTGGGCTTCGGCGACGCCGGTAAAGGCGCCACCGCCGACTGGCTCTGCGCACCGGACGCCGGCCTCGACGTCTCAGCCGTCGTCCGGTTCAACGGCGGCGCACAGGCCGCGCACAACGTCGTCGTCGACTGTTGCCACCACACCTTTTCCCAGTTCGGGTCCGGGACCTTCTCCGGCGTTCCCACGGTGCTGTCGAAGCATGTCCTCGTCGAACCGATCGCCCTCGCCGCCGAGGCCCGCGCCCTGGCCGCGCTGGGGGTGCCGAATCCGCTCCAGTTACTGCACATCGACGCCCACGCGCTCCTGACCACCCCGATCCACGTCGCCGCCAACCGCGCCCGCGAGGACGCCCGCGGCGACGGCCGGCACGGCTCCTGCGGCAAGGGCATCGGCGAGACCGCCGCCTACGCCCTCGACCACCCGGACGCACCCACCGTCGGGGACTGCCACCGCCCAGCGGTGCTGCGCGCCAAGCTCGCCGCGATGGCCGACCACTACCGTCACCTGGTCTCCCCCAGCGTGCACCGGTGGCCCGCCCTCGACGACATGGTCATCATGTACTCCGAATTCGTGGCCGCGGTCCGGATCACCGACGACGGTGATCTCGCCGCCCTCGCGGACGGAGGGCGCCTGGTTTACGAGGGTGCACAAGGAGTGCTACTCGACGAGTGGCGCGGGTTCCACCCACACACCACCTGGTCCACCGTGGAACCGAGCAACGCGCGCGCACTCTCCGCCGAGCACGGCCGCGACAGCCACGTGCTCGGCGTCACCCGCACCTACACCACCCGGCACGGTGCAGGCCCGATGCCCACCGAGAACCCAACGCTCGGTGCGGTCCTTCCCGAACTGCACAACGACACCGGTAGCTACCAGGGCACCTTCCGGATCGGGGACCTCGACGAGGTACTGATGCGGTACGCAGCAACCGTATGCGGCGTTGTAGACAGTCTCGCCGTCACCCACCTCGACGCCGTCACCCGTGCCGCAGCGGCCGGCATTCCCATCCGTAGCGCACGCCGGTACCCCGGCGTCGGCGACCTGCTGCCGCTCGGGCCGTGGAAGGACCTCACGCATCAACAACACCTCACCGACGTCCTGTCCGCCCTCACGCCCGACACAGTCGAGTTGCCGACACATCCGGCAGACGTCGCGGCGCACCTCGGATCGCTGGTCGGCGCACCGGTGGTGCTCACCTCCGACGGTCCCAGTCGGGCCGCTCGTCGCGTCCGAGAGCCTGCTGTCGCATGATCACCGTATGGAACAGTCATCGGTCTCCGTCGACGTGGTCGCTCTCCGGTTCGGCAATCCGGAACCCGGCTCGCTGCGCTACGGCGTCGCGCCCCGCCGCTGGGAGCCGTACACCGGGCAGACGGCCCTGCCCGGCGTCCTTCTCGGCGCCGGTGAACGCCTCGAAATGGCCGCCCGCCGCGCCGTCACCACCAAGCTCGGTATCCCGGACGACGCGATCCTGGCCGTGGGACAACTCGAGGTGTTCGACGAACCCAGTCGCGACCCACGCGGGCCGACCCTGTCCATCGCCATGTGGGCCGTCATCACCGCCGACAACATCACCACGGACCCTGCCGCCGCGACGCAGTGGCGCGGCTTCGACGAACACGGCACCCTTGCCTTCGACCACGACCGCATCGTCGCGGCCGGACGCCGCATCCTCGCCACCAGCCTCCTCTGGCGGGACGCAACATTCACCCGGGCCCTCCTCGGCACAGAATTTCCCGCCACCCACGCAGTCACGGTCACCACTGCCCTCACGGGCAGCCGGCCCGATCAAGGCAATCTCAATCGCACGCTTAAGGCGATACCTGGACTCGAACGTACCGACGAGCGCGTCCGAGTGCAGGCCACCGGCCGACCGGCAGTCGTATGGCGTTGGACCACAACATAATTGATACTCCCACGGACGCCGTGCCACTTGCGCACCGAGCGGGGCTACCGTCCCTGACGTCGGTCACTGACGCGAGCATAGACGTAGCAACGAGTCTGGTCGCAGCTGTTCGGGGTCAGGGCTCGGATTCGACACCTCATACCCTGTCACCGGGTACTGCTCGGTGTCTCGTTCGATCTTTGCCGCATGCGGTGACGCAGGTTGTAGTACCAGTCGGATTGGTCGGTATACCGTCGGTGCGCCCTCGAAAGCGTCGTGTCGCACTCGTTCCCGTGAACTGTCTACTGCGACAATATGAGCCATTACGGAGGAGCTGGAAAATTCAGTCGAACAACGAATCTTTCTCAGGTTCGTGGGTGGGTCGGTGACGGCAGATCCCGAGGTGATTGGGAGAGCGTATGGAGGGTCGGAACGTTCCCCGTCGTGGTTCGGGATGATCTTGGGGAAGCAGCACCGACTCGCCGGTGCGACCGTTCCCGACCACCTCGTCAGTGGTGCTGCCGCCTATTCGGAGTCTGCTGCGCCGATATCGACCGTGAGGTCCTCGGTGTCGGCGAAGACCAGACGACCGTCGTCAAGAGCGACCGCCCACCTGTGCACAGGTGCCCAATCGTGGCCGCGTCCAGCGGTGTCGGTCAGTTCGGCGTAGTCCTCGACGATCACGCCTGTCGCTGCCTCAGACGGCCTACGCACCAGCACCCGGGTGCCCACGCGCAACGCATCAGGTGACGCCGGTTCTTTCTCGCTCTCGTCACTCATGGACTGCACCTTTCTTCGGCTGCCCCTCGGAGCACAAGCATGACCTATCCGCGCCCACCAGACGAACTCACAACCACCGGCCGATCGGCGCCCAGGCCATGTGGGTTCACACGTGCGCCGGCCGCGCGCATGTGGCGAGCTGGCATGCGGCTCGCCCACGGACCGCATTGCGGTCGGATTTCTCCGGGGCGAAGCGCGGAATAATCCGATGTTCCGCGGGTACTCCCGACCTACGCTGCACAGCGGGCTCGACGGCCCCGGTGGCAGCCAGGCCCAACGACCAGTGCTCCCCTTTCGCTGGCCGGAGGGCCGCTCGCCGCCGAGGCATCAAGAGCTCGCCCCCGCCCGTGGCCACGGCGGCGCCCATAAAGTCTGTATCGAAACGGACACTGACCGGGTCAGGTGAGCTTCGGTTTACCGGTGTGATCGAGCTGGAGACGTCTCGTCGAGAAGCGAATCGACAAGGTCCGCTGCCGCGGCGGATCTTGCGAGGTTCTTTGTTGTCCCGCTGCCGGTTGCTGTGTGGTCCAGGTAGCGGACTTCGCACGTGAAAACAGGCGCGTGGGCGGCGCCCTCCATTCTCACGGCCCACTGCGGGGAGGGATGGCCGTGGTGTTCGGCATGGCTGATCACCCAGGCGATCGGGTTCTTCTGCGCTCGCTCCCGCCGTCTCGATGCCTGGCCCGAATCCGAAACCATGGGTCCGCTGCGCGCTGATGCCGGCCGCGCCCGTACCCCTGCATGCGTGGTGCTCGGGAGCACCGGCTGCGGATCGTCCCGCAGCGGGGAGCCGACCTCCGGATGGCTCTCCCCTGCCGCGACGGCCTTCGTCAGGCCCCACGCTGCATCCTGCTCGGCTCGCTTCTTACTGCCCGCCGTTGCCCACGGCCCACAGACCTGACCCACCCGGAATCGGGCCGCGAACACCGGCGTGTGCGAGGGCCCGCGGTGATCGCCGTCGATCTCGGGCCGGTGCAGGTCCGGGTGCGCCTGCAGCCACATCGACACCACACTCGGCCCGAACTCCGGATGCGCCCGCGATGCCCAGTCGAAGACCTCGCGTCGGATCGGCGCCCAATTCTCCACGGCTTCGAGCAACGTCACGATCGTGGTCACCGTCACGTCATCGGTCTGCACCCGGCGGCGCAGCTCACCGACCACGTCACCGATCGGGTCACGTGCTGTTGCAGCCGCGAGCACCTTCGCCCACCGCTTCGAGTCGAGACCCTCGAGTTCGCCGGCTGCGACGACCTGCGCGGTCACCTTTCGATCGCGTGCCTTGAAGTGCGCTGCCTTCTCTTCCCGGTCCGCGGCGATACGCCGGTTGATATCGGCGGCGAGGTTGCCCAGCTGCTCCGTCGTGTACGGGGCCGGCGCGGAGTCGAGATGGGCGAAGATCACCCGCTGGGTGATCAGGTCCGACACCCTGCGCAGCGGCGACGTCGCGTGCGTGTACGCCGCCAACCGGAGACCGTGATGGCCATGCACCGTCGGTGCGTACGTGGCCGCACGATACGACGATTGCAGACGCGAACGCAGCTTCTCGAACAGCACTGGATCGGTCATCGCCACCGCAACCTCAGCCGCGAGGTCCTCGGTGCTGCCCGCCGTCACCGCGCTGCGGTGATTGCGGAACAGGACCGGAAGGTCCTCTTGCACACACCACATGGCGATCGCCTCGTTGGCTGCGATCATCAACTCCTGCACGATGACATATCCCACCGTCCGCACGTCCAGTGGGATCGGCGCGATCCCCCCTTCCTCAGTGGAGCCCCAGCCGTGCGCGAGATCGTAGAGGGCGAAGACACCGGACCTGCGACGCCCCTGGAGCAGCACCTGCGCGGCGTCATTCGCGGCTCGCACACCCTCGTGTAGCGGGTCGTCGACCGAGCCGAGGATTTCGGTGATCTGCGCATGATCGACCGCGACACACCTACCGGCCGGCACCCGCCCGCGATCGACGCTCACCCCGGACACCACCCCGTCCGCGGACAGATCTGCTAGTACCCGCAGCGTGGACCTCTCCGCTGTCTCGGTCAATGTCGCCGCCTGCTCGGTGTCGCGGCCAAGCATCGGCACCGTCCGACGGGACAGATACTTCGATTCACGGCGCAGGAATGCCGTCGCATCGGCGTCGGAACCTAGGGCCACGACGTCCGCGACCCCGGCGATGTGCACCTCCAGCTTCCAACCTGAACCGTCGGCGAGCTCGGTCACCGCGAACGCATCATCGCGATCGAGGGCCTCGGACCGATCCACCATCAACAACGGCACACCACTATTGGACACTGCGCCTCCTCAACCAGAAATCGGCAGCGACACTGCACCAGAAACCATCAGTACCAGCGACGGACATCAGTGTCGATCACCACTTCCCTTCGACACGCCCACCGATCCAGCGGACTTGCGGCTACGCCGCCAACGCCCTGTTGAGGCAGCTTCGTCCCCGCCCACCCTGGTGTCCCCCACGCCCCTGGTGCCGGTCTCGTGCCCCTGAGTACCCGTTGCTTCCGGATCTGACGACCACCGAAACGGGGGCCGCGTTGTACGGGAGCGTCTCCAGCGTGCACGAACACGCCCGACCAGCACGAACAAGACGATCACCTCGCTCAAAAGCGTAGATCTGGTCTAACACCCGGGCCGACAACCTGACGCGAGGCGCGCCGTGTATTCGGTGAGAGTTCACATTGCCCCCTACCTGCCAGTGGACCTGCGCGGCCGAGGTCCACCCAACCCTGCGCCCCGTCACCGTCTCCTCCGCCCGGCTGGCCGCTGGCCACCGCGGATGGAAAATGCTGTCGCTGAATCGAAGTCGGTCATGACTGTTTTATCGGCGGATCCTACGATTGTGCCCGAACCGCGAGCCGCAGTGGCATATTTCTGAGTATGCCCAGGTACCTGGTAACGCTCGATGATGGAACATCGAGTGAGAAGACATTCGAATCAGACTTTCACGCGATTAACGAGACGCACCGGCCCCATCCACCCCGGCGCGGCATCGCCCAGATCGACCGCTACGACAAGGACGGAACTCGGTTCCCTGTGTGGCCATCCTCCCCCACCAAATCCGGCTGACACGCTTCTCCTCGGCCTCGACGGCAGGTGGGCGCCGACTGATCAAATCGCCCGTGCCGACATCTTGCCGACTTCTCGGCAACTAAGCCGACTCGCCCGGCGACGTCCCCCGGGCGAGTCGGCGCCACCCGCGCACCGGAGACAGCCTTGCCGGAGAATCCCTTGCGCAGCGAAAATAGGACATTTGTCCAGTTTTACACACTAATACCAACCTGTAGGTTTGATATGAACCAGTGGAAAATGCAGAAGGGAACGCCTTGCAGAAGCGTGCAATCGCTACGCGGCAGGCTGTAGTGGCCGCCGCAGCTGAGGTGTTTAACCGCCTGGGTTACGTGAAGGCGGGCCTACAGGAGATCATCGCCGAATCCGGGGTGACGAAGGGTTCACTGTACTTCCACTTCAGCTCGAAAGAACAGTTGGCACGGGCAGTTATCGACGAGGGCTGCGCAAACCTCGAATCGGCATACTCTCAACAATTCGACTCCCGCACACCAGCTCTGGAAACGTTGATCGGGATCTCGTATGTGATGATCGACCCGTCCAACAACGACGACCTGGTATTAGCCGCATTCCGCCTTCTCAACGAGATGGGCGACTTCCGGGGCACCGGGAACGTAGTCTTCGATCAATGGATCTCGACCTACCAGGCATTGGCGGCAAGGGCAGTCGAAGAAGGCGACTTCCGCGCTGACACAAATCCGGATGAGGCGGGCCGTCTGCTGCTGGAGATGGCATTCGGCACGCGTCTACTGGCAGCGGCAACCGACACACTGAGGGAACTGCCTGAGCGTATGACCACCGCGTGGAAGGTTTTCCTGCCCGGGCTAGTCGACGACGCGAAAGTCGACTACTTCTCCCAGTTCGCCGCTCGTCGGCTATCCTCCTACCTCGTGCCCTCCTAGCGAAACGCGTCACCCGGTCGACCAGGTGCGGACCCGAACCCCACCTCCGTCCACTGAAAGAGACGACGGCGCCCGACCTACCCCGGGTGCCAAATTAGGACCATCGCCCCGAGCATCTACTCGTCGAGACGCTATGGGCGGCAAAGCATCGCCATCGCCGGATGGCTGCTGTCGCAACCATGCGTTCCGACAGTTCCATACTTGTCCAACAGCGTGTTGGACAAATACTTGGGTAGGGTAACCAGCATGTCGTCGCAGTCTGCACGGTAGTTACTTGGCGGCTGCCTCGCCGCGCGATGAACGCCCTTTCCTTCAAGTCGGTGAGGCGGACGCCAGTCGATTCTCGGTGGGGACGAGTTCGCGGACATTCGCGTGCAGGATGCCGTAGGTGTATTTTGGCCATCGCCAACGGAGCGGTGGCCCCGGCCAGTAGCGGACGACGTTGTTCCAGCGGCCCGTACTAGGCAGGAGCCAGATGGTCGGAGCATGCTGGTCGTAGGATCCTCTGCACCAGCCGCCGCGTCGGATTGAGGGGCGCATTTCACCCGTCGCGGGAGCCCCCAAGCTCGCCATCATCACGCTTCGACTCGGAACTACTATCTGGAAGCCCCTCCGGGTCAGGCCATTTAGCGAGTTTCACGCGGTGAAGGCAGGGGATCTTCCGCACGTACCCGTCCTTGGTGACACACCGTTCACCAATGCCTACGCGGCAGTGCGGACAGGGGATATGAGCAACGAACTCGAATGGATCCATCACTCACCTCCACGACCATTACCTCGTATGACGACTATGACCGACCATGGCGAATCATGCCGCACCGACACACACGCCACCACCGACACCATTGCGCAATCCATCCGAGCGCACGAAAGTGAGGAACCTTCGACTGCCCCTGCTAGCGCCGGCACGGATGTGGGTAGCACGCCGCCCCCGTGCTCATACCGCCGAAGTATCGAGAAGCGGCTTTGCGACGATGACCACCCAGACGACGTATTCTTCGAATACACCGTCGGCCACATCCGTAGACGTAAGAACAGCCATCCGGAGGTCGGTCCCAACCGCTCAAGACGCGGACATGTCCGTTCCACCTGGCACGATGGCAAGGGACAGCCAGACGATCTGGCCGAACAACGCAACAAGGAGCACCATCATGGCACTGCCTGTCTTAACACCGGAACAACGCGCCGAGGCACTGGCGAAGGCCGCTGAAGCACGCAAGGCGCGTAGCGAACTCCTCTCCGCAGTGAAGGCTGGAGACCTCAGCGTCGAAGCGGTACTCACGAAGGCCGAAACAGACGAAATCGTGAAGAAGACGAAGGTCTCGGCGCTGCTCAAGGCTCTCCCCGGCGTCGGATCCGTGAAGGCCGCGAAGCTCCTCGAGGAACTGTCGATCGCCGAGACCCGTCGTATCGGCGGACTCGGAGCCAACCAGCGCCAGGCACTGATAGAAGCATCGTCCGCCTCCTGACCTTGGAACTCCCGCAGCCTCCGGCCAACTCGAAGTGAGCTGGCTGGAGGCTGTTTGTCGAATTCGCGCGAAAGCGTGGACTCAGTGAGCGGCGCTGTACGCTTCCTCGATTTGAGCGGGGATACGTCCGCGCGCGGACAGCTGATAGCCCTCCGTGGTCGCCCATTCCCGAATTTCCTTTGCCCGCTTGCGCCCCTGCGACGTTTCTACTGAAGGAGTCGACCGACGCTTCCTTCCGCCGACTCGAGTTGCGTGCTCGATGTAGTAGGTGAGAATACTGCGGAATTCCCTGGCGTTCTTGTCCTTCAGGTCGATCTCGCAGTCGACGCCGTCGACAGAGAACGCAATGGTCTCCCCGTTACCGTTCTTGATCGGAGTTCCGTCGATGTCGTCGATGCATTCGACAACAATCTTGCGCGCCACTATTCCACTCCTTCATCGTCGATAACCCGGGGAACACTACTGCGAAGTAATGTTGCCCTGCCACTCCGTGACAGCTTTCGAACAGAACACCGCTGATTCCAGCGTTGAGTAGGGCGGCGCGATCACTGCCCACTCGACATAGGTCCCGGCTCACAACTCGCATCGCACTGGAGCCGCGAAAATTCAAGCAGTCCACATCCCGCCGACGGCAGGGCCTCTGGTTCACGGGCATGCGCGCAACCATGATGCCCCACCGCCAGCTGATGCTCCTGGACCTACGCGGCCTGAACACCAACCGCGACAATGAATCCCCGATAGCCAGATGTCATATTCTCGGCGGGCGCGGACCTTCGGAGCCCGCGAGGAGCAACAACATGCGGCCATCGCGAGGATCCCTCGGATGTCCACACAGCTCAACAGGACCCCGAACTAAATGAATGCGACACTTCCAGATCCCGCTGATGCGAACGGAGGGAATGCCTTCGGCCGTCTCACTGAGGACGACTGCAAAAGGACACGATCGGGCAATCTGGTGAACAGATGCTCGCCGACAGTCCGGCGGTCGCCTCACCTCGATCTGGGTGATTTTCATGACACGCGGTCAATGTGGTTGACATCGCTGAAGAAGAAGCTATGTACTTTACAAAATATGGATTCCACAGAAGGACTGATCTCGATGCGTACTCACCGGTCCGCAGCCTCGGCGCTGGAGCTGTACTCAGCATTCCGGCAACAACATCCTCACACAGCGATACCCGAGAACTACGTAACTGAATGTGGCTTCCAGCTCGGTCGCTGGCAGTACCGCCAGCGCGTCGCGCGAATGCTCGGCACTCTTCCGGCAGAGCGCATTCACCAACTCGATTCAATCGGCTTCGTATGGAGCGAAGACGACGCCCCACTACCCGCGGTCACCCGGACAGACAGCAAGCGACGTCGAATGCTGGCCGAGATCGCCGCTTACCGTGAGCAGCATGGCAATGCACTCGTTCCCGCGAACTATGTCAACGCTGACGGCGAGCAGGTCGGTCAGTGGCTCTACCGGGCAGTGAAGAAGTGGAGAGCCGATGCGCTACCAGATGAAGAGCGTGGCACACTCGCCGCACTTGGAGTCTCTCCCGGCCCCCGCCCGCGCGGACCGAGAACCGCAGCGTAGCCACCGATCCCGACCCAACAGTCCCTCCGCCTAACAGGCATAGAGCAGTCTCTGCATCTTCGCAGTATGCCCATYGCGGAAATCCTTAGAAATCCAGGTGCGGGAATTGTCGTACGCCATCCGCGTGCGCGGTCGGACGTTCCCATGCCGTGCAATACGTACGCCCGTATTGCACGGCGGAATCCTCACCCACCCTCAAACCTCTCGGCGAAGGACACTGTTCAGCGTTCACTCACTGGGACAGGACTGCCCTACAGGGTCTTGTTCATTCCTGGCGGTCGCACCGCCCGCGACTACGCCAGGCCCATCTGCGCGAGCAGCGCCTCAGTGCGACTTAAGATCGCGTCGGCCTTCCGATCGATATCCTCGAACGCCTCGGCGAGGTCTCCCAATGCCCGGACATCCGCATACTTCCGAGCGATAGCCGCCTCATACTGATCGGCAAGTGTGTCCGGGCCGAACGATGTGAAGTCCATCCCGTTCTCGGAGCCGTCTACACAAGACGAGGACACCTCATCTTCCACCTCGACATCGGCAAGCCTGTCCGTCGGATCGGAGCGGGTATGACTCACCGAAGTGGCTCCCGTCAGATGCGCAGTAACGATCGCCGTGACCGACTTGCCGGACACCCCGCGGCGATCGCGGCGGAGTGCGGCGAAATGTCCCCACTGATCGAAGCTCGGCAGCAGGGGCCCGTCCTGGCCCTCCCGCAGACCCGGCAGCTTCCCATAGGACTCCACCGTGTCGTCGGCGATCTCGTGAGCACTGGCAAGACCTCGAGCGAGCACTCGGTTCGAGGGGTAGCGATCGAAGAACGCCTGAAGGCGTGCCCATCTCAGGTAGATCGCGACAGGGCAGCACTGAGGGTTGTCTGCTAGTGGGTGCAGCTCTACAGCGTGTCCGGCGCCGACGGTCATGATTTTCCCGTCGTACGTGATGTCGCTCCGTTGAAGGTTCCCCACCTCGGTCGCGGAGATCCCGACAATGCAGTTGAGCACCAGGATGAGCGCATCCCTTCGGCCAAACAGTCCTTGTGGCCACCCGACCGTTGGCAGCGTCAACAACGCCCTGCGTACGGTGCGAGAGAGATCGTCGCGTCTACCTGCACGTGCTGACAGAACTTGGCGGATCACTCGAGCAGACCCAGGCGTGGGGTACCCACTGGCGTTGTGCACCCAATTGATCGCTGCGACACGGCGCCGTTGGGTGGACTGAGC
>NZ_JBFUHV010000150.1:0-33538 GCF_056402215.1 Rhodococcus sp. P4_B6
GGGCGGCCTGTCGGGGTACCCGTGCCGGGCGGAGAGCGATCACGACTGGGTCGAGTCGTCCCACGCGTCGGCGGCGCTGTCGTACGCCGACGGCCTCGCAAAGGCCTTCGAACTGACCGGCCAGGCCCGGCACGTCGTCGCCGTCGTCGGTGACGGCGCCCTCACCGGTGGCATGTGCTGGGAGGCGTTGAACAACATCGCCGCGGGCAAGGATCGCTCGGTGGTCATCGTCGTCAACGACAACGGCCGCTCGTACGCCCCGACCATCGGTGGTCTCGCCGACCACCTCGCCGCCCTCCGGCTCCAGCCGGGCTACGAGCGGATCCTCGACAGCGGCCGGCGGATGGTGAAGAAACTTCCGTGGGTGGGACGCACTGCCTACTCGGTGCTGCACGGGATGAAGGCGGGACTCAAGGACGCCGTCGCCCCCCAGGTTATGTTCACGGACCTGGGCATCAAGTACCTCGGACCGGTCGACGGCCACGACGAGGCCGCGCTCGAATCCGCGCTGCGCCGCGCGAAGGCGTTCGGCGGTCCGGTCATCGTGCACGCCGTCACCCGCAAGGGCATGGGTTACGCGCCCGCCGAGAACCATGTGGCCGATCAGATGCACTCGACCGGCGTGATCGATCCGGTCACCGGTAAATCGGCCGGATCGGCGTCCGCCGACTGGACGTCGGTGTTCTCCGCCGAGCTGATCGACCAGGCTGGCCACCGTCAGGACATCGTGGCGATCACCGCCGCCATGGCGGGCCCGACCGGTCTCGCCGCGTTCGGCGAGAAATATCCCGACCGCATGTTCGACGTCGGGATCGCCGAGCAGCACGCCGTCACGTCGGCCGCTGGCCTGGCGCTCGGCGGCCTGCACCCGGTGGTCGCCGTCTATTCGACGTTCCTCAACCGTGCCTTCGACCAGTTGCTGATGGACGTGGCCCTGCTGAAGCTGCCCGTCACCCTCGTCCTCGACCGCGCGGGCATCACCGGCAGCGACGGCGCCAGCCACAACGGCATGTGGGACATGTCGCTGCTGGGCATCGTGCCCGGGATGCGGGTCGCGGCTCCCCGCGACACGGCCACCCTGCGGGAGGAACTGAGCGAGGCGCTGGCCGTCGACGACGGGCCGACCGCACTGCGCTTCCCGAAGGGCACGGTCGGTGACGACGTGCCCGCCGTGAGCCGGCTCGACGGCGTCGTCGACATCCTGCGCGCCCCCTCCGGTCGCAACGACGTGCTCATCGTGTCGGTCGGCGCGTTCGCCGGTCTCGCGCTCGCCGCGGCGGAACGTCTGGAACAACAGGGCATCTCGGCGACCGTCGTCGACCCGCGGTGGGTGCTGCCGGTCCCGGAGTCGCTGCTGAAGCTCGCCGAGGACTACACGATGGTGGTCACCGTCGAGGACAGCGGCCTGCACGGCGGTGTCGGGTCCACCGTGTCCGCCGCGCTGCGGTCGGCCGGGGTCGATGTGCCCTGCCGCGATCTCGGTGTTCCGCAACGGTTCCTCGACCACGCGTCCCGCGCGCAGATCCACACCGAGTTGGGACTCACCGCGCAGGACGTCGCCCGGCAGATCACCGGGTGGTTCGCCGGCCTCGGTAACGTGCGCCCCGGGCAGCAGAACGGTGTCGTCGCCGGCCTCGATGCGCAGCGCGCGGAGAACAGCGGCCAGTAGGACCGACCCCGTCCCACACGAGAAATCCGGCCGAATCACACTGTGATTCGGCCGGATTTCTCGGTACCGGGGTCAGGTGTGCATCTCCTCGAGCTCCATCCCTTTCGTCTCCCGGACCTTCGACCGGACGAAGAAGTAGGACAGCAGCGCGAAGAACGCGAACAGTCCGTACAGGAACCACAGCCCCACCGACCGGGTGAGCGGCGGGAACGCCAGTGTGACCGTAAAGTTCGCGATCCAGTTCGCCGCCGTGCTGATGCCGAGTGCGTAGGCGCGCATGTTGTTGGGGAACATCTCGCCCAGCATCACCCACATGACCGGGCCCCAGGTGGCGGCGAAGAAGATCACGAACAGGTTGGCGCCGATCAGCGCGACCGCCCCCCACGGGCTGGGGAGTGTGACGTCGTCGCCACTGCCCGTGGCCTGGGAGAAGGCGATTGCGGCCATGAGCAGGCTCGCGAACATCCCCAGCGAGCCGACCTCGAGGAGGATCTTCCGGCCGATCCGGTCGACGAAGAGGATGGCGACGAATGTCATACCGACGTTGATGATCGCGGTGATCACCGACGTGGTGAACGACTCGTTCTCGGTGAAGCCCACCGACTTCCAGAGCGTGGTGGAGTAGTAGAAGATCGCGTTGATGCCCACGAACTGCTGGAAGATGGCCATGAAGATGCCGACCCAGACGATCGGCTGCAGCCCGAACTTCGGGCCGCGAATGTCGTCGAACGACGCCGTCGATTCGTGGCGCAGGGTCAGCCGGATCTCGGAGACGCGCTCCTGCGGGTCGACTTCGCCGGTGATGTTCGCGAGGATGTCGGCCGCTTCCTGGTCGAGGTGCTTGCCCACGAGGTACCGCGGCGACTCGGGAATGAGCAGGGCGAGAATGCCGTACACGACCGCGGGGACCACACCGACGATGAACATCCAGCGCCAGGCCTCGAGGTTGAGCCACAGCTCTTCCGACGCGCCGCCCGCGGCGTTCTGCAGCACCGCGTCCGACAGCAGCGCGGCGAAGATGCCGAGAGTGATGGCCAACTGTTGCAGCGACGCCAACGCGCCGCGGTAGCGGGCCGGCGCGATCTCCGAGATGTACGTGGGCGCAATGACCGACGCGATACCGATGCCGAGACCGCCGAGGACGCGCCACAGCATCAGGTCGGGGACGCTGAACGCGAGACCGGACCCGAGCGAGGAGACGACGAACAGCACCGAGCCGAGCAGCATCACTTTCTTGCGGCCCCAGCGGTCGGCGAGGCGGCCCGCAAACCACGCGCCCACAGCACATCCGAGCAGCGCGATCGCCACGGCGAAGCCCGTGAAGAACGACCCCAGCTCGAAGTGGCCCTGGATGGAGTCGACGGCGCCGTTGATGACCGAGCTGTCGAAACCGAAGAGAAATCCACCCACCGCGGCGGCGACGGTGACGCCGATGACCTTCGCGGTGTGTCTTTCGGACATCTGCGTCATCGCATACCTGCTTTCGGCGAGCGTTCCTGATGCGGGCACAGCGGAAATTTGTGTCTCGGATTACGCTACGCTCGACACCGCCTGTCAGGCGGGAGTTCAGGCACCCGCTTTCTTCGCGGCCTCGCTCAGCTGAGGTGTCAGCTTGTCCAGAACCCACGGTGTCGCGAGAACGCTGGTCTGGCTGAGCCCCGAGATGATCTTCGTGTCCGACAGCGCGACCGCGGTTCCGCGCCCGATGGCACCGAGATTCGCGTAGGCCGGGTTCGCGGCGACGGTGGTGTTCTCCGGGACGAACGCGACCACGACGTCGGCGTCGACGTCGGAGATGTTCTCCACGGAGATGTCGGCGAAGAACTTGTCAGGATCGTTCGCCGCGGCCAGCTTCTGCACGCCGGGCGACACGGTGAAGCCGAGCTCGGTCAGCACCTGGACGCGGGGATCGGAGGGCATGTAGACGTTGACGGTCGCGGCGTCGGTGTCGAAGTTGACGACCGAGATCGTCTTGCCTGCGAACTCGGGATGCGCGGCGGCGGTCTGGGCGAGGGTGTCGTCGAGACCGGCGACCAGCTGCTCGGCCTCGGCACTCTTGCCGAGTGCCTGACCGACCAGTGCGGTCTGGTCCTGCCACGTGGTCTGCCACGCCTTGTCCGGGTACGCCACGGTGGGGGCGATTCCCGACAGTTTCTCGTACGTCGCCTCGTCGAATCCCTCGTACGGTGCGAGGACCACATCGGGCGCCAGCGCGGCGACGCCCTCGATGGAGGTGGACGTGGCCGCGTCGAGCAGCGTGGTCGCGGACGGGTCGAAACGGTCCTGCAGCCAGGGCATCACGCCGTTCGCCTCGGCGCCGTACGTGTATTTCGGCATGCCGACCGGTGTCTGGCCGAGGGCGTAGACGACGTCCTGGGCGTTCCATCCGAGGGTGACGATGCGTTCGGGTGCCGCGTCGAGCGTGGTCGATCCGAACGTGTTCGCGATCGTGACCGGGAATCCCTCACCGGACGCCTCGGTGCTGCCGCCGCCGCCGTCGCCGGACGAGCAGGCGGCGAGGAAGAGGGACGAACTGGCCACGGCGAGTGCGACGGCGAGCTGACGTCTGGCGGTGGGTGCGAACACGGCAACGACTCCTTCGGGACAAATATGGAAGGTAAGCCTAACCTAGAGTTGCGCGCTCGTTCGGCGGACGCCGCCACTTCGAATCACCGTGATTGGAATTCCCGGGCCCGCCGCCGCCTGGCGCATTACCCGGGCACTGCCGTGTTCGCGCTGGTGAGACGAGTCGCCGCCGGCGCGGACCCGGCCGATTCACCGAGGCGTCCGGGGGGCGTGTTCGCCGCGACTCCGGGCCCCGCGGACTGCCGTTAGCGTGTGTCTTCGTCCAGCTCACACGCACAATCGACGAAGGAACCATGGTGGTGAATCCGACTCCCCTCCCGACGGCGTCACGCAGTTCCCGTGCGGACCATGCGCGCAGATTCGCCGACCTGCTGCGGCAGCAGATCCACGCGGAGTCCTTCGCCGAGCGCGGATTGCCGTCGGAATCGGAGTTGGCCGCCGAGTTCGGCGTGTCGCGCAACGCGGTGCGCGACGGACTGGCGCTGCTGAAGCAGGAGGGGCTCATCGACCGCGCCCCCCGCGTGGGAACCCACGTGGCGCAGCGCAAGTACGACCACGGCCTCGACGCCCTGCTGGGGCTGAAGGAGACGCTGAAGGGGCACGGCGAGGTCCGCAACGACGTCCGCGCCGCCGTGGAGATCAGCCCGCCGCCCGCCGTCGCCCGCCGGCTGCAGCTGGAGCCGGGCGAACCCGCCGTGTACATCGAGCGGGTGCGCTACCTCGGAGACCTCCCGCTCAGCCTGGACCTCACCTACCTCGTCCCCGACATCGGCGCCGAGATCCTCGGCCGCGACCTCGAAACCAACGACGTGTTCGCGCTGATCGAGGAGGTCTGCGGTCAGCCTCTGGGTTCCGCCGATCTGGCGATCGAATCCGTCAATGCCGACGCGCACTCCGCCGCGAACCTCCAGACCCCCGAGGGCGCGGCGCTCCTGCTGCTCGAGCGCCTCACCCGGCTCGTCGACGGACGGCCGGTCGACCTCGAATACATCCGCATGCGCGGTGACCGGATCACCATGCGCAGCAACCTCGTCCGCAGACCCGACATCACGAACTGGGAGCTCACCTCATGACCTTGGTCAACCAACGCGCCGACGTACCCGTCACCATCGACGAGTCGCTGTGCATCGAGGGCTGCACCCTGTGCGTCGAGATCTGCCCACTCGATTCCCTCGCCATCAACCCGGAGAACGGCAAGGCGTTCATGCACGTCGACGAATGCTGGTACTGCGGCCCCTGCGCGGCGCGCTGCCCGACCGGCGCGGTCACCGTGAACATGCCGTACCTCCTCCGCTGAGCGAAAGACCACACAGATGAAGCGACGTTTCCCCACCTTCGCGATCGCCGCCGCGGCACTGACACTCGTGGCGACGAGTTGCTCCCTCGAACCGTCGGCCGGAAACGGCGACGCGGTCACCGTGGTGATCGGGTACCAGTCCAAGACGATCAACACCGTCACCGCCGGAACCCTGCTGCGGGCGCAGGGCTACCTCGAACAGCGTCTGCAGGACGTCACGGAACGGACCGGGACGAAGTACTCCGTCGAATGGCAGGACTACGACACCGGTGCGCCGATCACCGCCCAGATGGTGGCAGAGAAGATCGACATCGGATCGATGGGCGACTACCCGATGCTGATCAACGGCTCCCGAACCCAGGCGAACCCGCGCTCGAAGACGGAGATCGTCTCGGTGACCGGATACAACCCCGAGGGCGCGCTGAACATGGTGGTGGTGCCGCCGAACTCACCGGCGACCACGCTCGGCGACCTGGCCGGACAGAAGGTGTCCGCGAGCGTCGGCTCCGCGGGCCACGGCACCCTCGTCCAGGCACTCGACCGCGCCGGGATCGACCCGACCACCGGCGTCGAGGTCCTGAACCAGCAGCCGCAGGTCGGATCCTCGGCACTGGAATCCGGTCAGGTGGCCGCGTTGTCGCAGTTCGTCGCGTGGCCGGGACTTCTCGTCTTCCAGGACAAGGCGAAGCTGCTGTACGACGGCGCCGAACTGCACACCCCGACCCTGCACGGTGTGGTGGCCCGGGAGGCGTACGCGGACGAGCACCCCGAGGTACTCGACGCGTTCCTCCGGGCACAACTCGACGCCACCCGGTTCGTGCAGACTGAACCCCTCGAGGCGTCGCGGATCGTCGCCGACACCAGCGGGCTGCCGCAGGAGGTCGTGTACCTGTACAACGGCCCGGGCGGCACCTCGTTCGACACCACGCTCAAGCCCGGTCTGATCGGTGCACTGAAGAACGATGTGCCGTATCTGAAGTCGATCGGCGACTTCGCCGACCTCGACGTCGACGGTTTCGTGAACGACGCACCGCTGCGGTCGGCATTCGCGGCGGACGGGCAGGACTACGACACCACGCTCGCGTCCACCGCCAACCCCGCCGCCGTCACCGGTACCGACCCCGTGTGCGCCGCGCCCGCGAGCGACCCGGCATTGGCCGGGGAGGTGTGGTTCGACGGCACCGGCGAGACCCAGCCGGCCGCGAACCCGACCTGCCTGCTCCGGGCGGTGAAGCAGGCCCGCGCCGAGGGCCGCACCGTGCGCGCCGGCTACGTTCCCGACGCCGAACTGGGCACCCGATGGTTCGCGGACAAGGCCGTGTGGGTGCGCGACGGCGACACCTTCCTGCCGTTCACCACCGGCGCCGCGGCCGACCGCTACCTGAGGGCGCACCCGTCGGGGGCCGTGGTCACCTACGACCGCGCCGTCGAGGAGGTCCGGCCGTGACCACACTGGAACAACCGGAAGTCCTGTCCGACGCCGAAGGCGTTGTGGAAGAACATGATCCGGAGACCCGCCGACGATCGTCGCCGTGGCGGTCCCCGCTCGTGCGGGTCGCCTCGGTGCTGGCTGCGATCCTCGCGTGGCAGCTGCTCACCGCTTACGACGTCCGGTTGTGGCTGCGGTTCGACACGCTCCCCACCGTCACCGACGTGGTGTCCGCGTTCGGCACCCAGCTGCAGACCGATCTGTTCTACCTCGACCTCGGACAGTCGCTGATCCGCATTCTCAGCGGATTCGGACTCGCCACGGTTATCGGGGTGGCCACCGGAATCGCCCTCGGCAGATCGGAACTGTTCGCCGACGTCCTCGGCCCGCTGACCGAACTCGCCCGGCCGATCCCCGCCATCGCGGTCGTACCCGTCGCGATCCTGCTGTTCCCCAGCGACGAGGCGGGCATCGTGTTCATCACGTTCGTCGCCGCATTCTTCCCGATCATGGTGAGCACCCGGCACGCCGTCCGGGCACTGCCCACGCTGTGGGAGGACTCGGTGCGCACCCTCGGCGGCGGACGCTGGGACGTGCTGGCCAGGGTCGTGCTGCCCGGGATCCTGCCCGGCGTGTTCGGTGGACTGTCCGTCGGGATCGGGGTCGCCTGGATCTGTGTGATCTCCGCCGAAATGATCTCCGGCAGGCTCGGTGTCGGGTACCGCACCTGGCAGGCGTACACGATCGTCGACTACCCCGGCGTCTTCGTCGGCATGATCACGATCGGCATCCTCGGATTTCTCACGTCCGGGGCGGTCGAACTGCTCGGCAGGCGGGTCACCCGCTGGCTGCCACGAGGGGAGCGCGCATGACCGCCACCACCGGAACGTCCGTGGCCGCGGGCATGTCGCTAGTCCTCGATGACGTCACCCTGTCCTACACCGGGAAACCCGTCATCCGTTCGCTGTCGCTGACCGTGGTGCCCGGCGAGATCCTGGTGCTCACCGGACCTTCGGGGTGCGGCAAGTCCACCGTGCTCCGCGCATTGGCGGGGCTGCTGCCGCC
The DNA here is from genome assembly GCF_056402215.1 of Rhodococcus sp. P4_B6. NCBI lineage: Bacteria > Bacillati > Actinomycetota > Actinomycetes > Mycobacteriales > Nocardiaceae > Rhodococcus > Rhodococcus sp. P4_B6. Next base: position 8,047 of record NZ_JBFUHV010000150.1, read on the forward strand.
CGATTCGGGGCGGGTCGTCGCCGACGGCGCCGCGGTGGAGTCGACCTCCCGGGACCGGGCGGTCGTCTTCCAGGACAACGCGCTCCTCCCGTGGCGCACCGTGCGCTCGAACATCGAACTGGCCCTCGCGCTGCGCGGCGAACCCCGCAAGGGGCGCCGTGAGACCGCCGACCGCTGGATCGCCGAGGTGGGTCTGACCGGGTTCGGCGACTACCTGCCGAAGAACCTGTCCGGCGGCATGCGCCAGCGGGTCCAGTTGGCGCGCGGCCTCGCCGGGGCGCCGCGGGCCGTGATGATGGACGAACCGTTCGGCGCCCTCGACACCCAGACCCGCGGCGTCATGCAGCGACTGCTCGTCGACACGTGGAGCACGCACCCGACGACGGTGGTGTTCGTGACCCACGACGTGGACGAGGCGGTGCTGCTCGGCGACCGGGTGGCGGTGCTGGGCCGGGCAGGTGAGCCGCTGCGGGCGCTCGTCGACATCCCGCACCCCCGCGACCGCGACCACCTCGACCATCCCGGCACCCGTGCCGCCCGCGCCGACGTTCTCGGCGCGCTGAACCACACTCCGGAGACCTGATGGACATCCCCGACCTCGCCGACACCGTCCGCCTCGACTGCGACGTCCTCGTCATCGGCGGCGGCACGGCAGGCACGATGGCGGCGCTGACCGCCGCCGAGAACGGCGCGAACGTGCTGCTGCTCGAGAAGGCGCACGTGCGCCATTCCGGTGCGCTCGCCATGGGGATGGACGGTGTCAACAACGCCGTCATCCCCGGCAAGGCCGAACCCGAGGACTACGTCGCCGAGATCACGCGCGCCAACGACGGAATCGTCAACCAGCGCACCGTATACCAGACGGCGACCCGCGGTTTCGCGATGGTGCAGCGCCTCGAGAAGTACGGCGTCAAGTTCGAGAAGGACGAGTACGGCGAATACGCGGTCCGCCGTGTGCACCGCTCCGGTTCGTACGTGCTGCCGATGCCCGAGGGCAAGGACGTGAAGAAGGCGCTGTACCGGGTGCTGCGGCAGCGGAAGATGCGCGAGAAGATCCGCATCGAGAACCGGCTGATGCCGGTCCGGGTCCTGACGGAGAACGGCCGGGCGGTCGGCGCCGCGGCGCTGAACACCCGCACCGGCGAGTTCGTCGCGGTCGGCGCGAAGGCGGTCATCCTCGCGACCGGCCCGTGCGGCCGGCTGGGGCTACCGGCGTCGGGGTACCTCTACGGCACCTACGAGAACCCCACGAACGCCGGCGACGGCTACTCGATGGCCTACCACGCGGGCGCCGAACTCAGCGGCATCGAGTGCTTCCAGATCAACCCCCTGATCAAGGACTACAACGGCCCGGCCTGCGCGTACGTCGCGAACCCGTTCGGCGGCTACCAGGTCAACGCCGAGGGGGAGCGGTTCGTCGACTCCGACTACTGGTCMGGGCAGATGATGAGCGAGGTCAAGAGCGAGATCGAATCCGCCCGCGGCCCCATCTATCTCAAGGTCAGCCACCTCCCGGAGGAAACCCTCGACACGCTCGAGTCGATCCTGCACACCACCGAACGCCCCACCCGTGGCACGTTCCACGCGAACCGCGGCCACGACTACCGCAGCCACGACATCGAGATGCACATCTCCGAGATCGGCTTGTGCAGCGGGCATTCCGCGTCCGGGGTATGGGTGGACGAGCACGGCGCGACCACCGTCCCCGGCTTGTACGCGGCAGGCGACCTCGCCTGCGTCCCCCACAACTACATGATCGGCGCATTCGTGTACGGCGACCTCGCCGGAGCGCACGCCACCGGCACCCTGCCCGGCGTCGAGGCGCCGGCCGCGCTGCCCGCAGAGCAGCTGGCCGCCGCGCACGAGCTGATCTACCGGCCGCTGCGCCACCCGGACGGGCCGCCGCAGCCGCAGGTCGAGTACAAGCTGCGCCGCTTCGTCAACGACTATGTCGCGCCGCCGAAGACGGCGACGAAGCTGTCGATCGCCGTCGAGACGTTCGAACGGATGGCGGGGGAGATCGCCGGGATGGGCGCGACCACCCCGCACGAGCTGATGCGCTGCGCGGAGGTCACGTTCATCCGGGACTGCGCGGAAATGGCGTCCCGCAGCTCCCTCACCAGAACCGAAAGTCGCTGGGGGCTCTACCACGAACGCGCGGATCTCCCGGAGCAGCGGGACGACGAATGGGGATACCACCTGAATCTGCGGCGCGGTGAGAACGGCGACATGGAATTCCTCAAGCGCCCCGTGGAACCGTACTTCGTGCCGGTGCCCGGACTCGATTCCCTTCCGCCGGTGGACCGGACGGTCGTACCCGTCGCGCAGCCGCCGCTGGTCGGCGGGCGGGCCCCGGTGGAGGAGCGCTCGCGCATCGCGGCGCCGGTCCGGCAGGAGCCGTCGTCGCCGGCCATCGTCGCGGTCCTCGGACTCGACGCGCCGAGCGTCGCCGAACTCGCACCGTATCTGGGCGACGCCGACCCGCAGGTCCGGGTCACGGCACTCTCGGTGCTGACCGAAGGAACCCCCGACGGATTCGGGGCGGCTCTCGTCGACGCCCTCGGCGACGCTGCGGTGACGGTGCGCCGCGCCGCCGCCGACGGCCTGCGCGAACTCGTCGAGGTGCTGCCGTCCGCCGACGGACTGGCCGATCACCTGGGGTCGGGTGACGCCGTGGTCCGGGCCGCCGTGATCGACGTATTACGCGCTCTGCACGCAGGTTCGGCGGAGCAGTTCCTGGCGGCACTGTCCGACGGCGATCACCACGTCCGGATCGAAGCGGTGCGGGCGCTGGTGTCGCTGGACCGGTGGGAGTCGGTGGCGGCGGGGGCGCACGACGAGAACCGCGAAGTGCGGATCACCGTCGCGCACGGACTGGCCACCATCGGAATCGGCGGTGTCGACACGGTGCGCTCACTGGCCGGCGACCGCGATCCGCTGGTGCGCGCCGCCGCGCTGACGGCGTTCGCGAGCCTGGGCTGCAGCGGAGACGACGTGACCCTCGCGGTGGCGGCGTTGCGGGAGTCGGCCTGGCAGATCCGGCAGGGCGCCGCGCGGGCACTCGCCGGAGCGGACCCCGAAGTCGCGGTGCCCGCGCTGGCGGACGCCCTGACGGATGCGCACCTCGACGTGCGCAAGGCCGCCGTCCTCGCACTCGGCCGGTGGTCCGGCGACCGCGCCGCCGTCGGCGCGCTCACCACTGCACTCGACGACACGGACGCCGACGTGCGGGCCTACGCCCGCCAGGCCCTCGTCGCCGCAGACCCCGTCCCCGTTCCCTGAGCACGTGAGTGGCGATGTGTGCCGGGGTCGCGACGCCCGGCGCCAGGAACCGCTTGCCGTTGACGGCCTCGGACGTGCCGGTGCGGTCCAGGTACGGCGTGATGCCGCCGTTCCAGAAGCCGAACCCGCCGCCGAGGATCAGGCAGAGATCGATGTCCTCGGCCGCCGCGACGACGCCCTCGTCGAGCATGATCTGGATCTCCTCGGCGAACGCGCGCCGCGTGCGATCGAGGACCTCCGCGGACGTGGACGCCGTGTCGCCCTGCTTCCACAGCGTCGCGACCTCGGGGTCGACGACCTGCGTGCCGTCGGCGCCGTAACTCCACACCGCCGGCTTCTTCGCCTCGACGAGCGCCTCGAGCCCGGGGGAGTTGTGGAACCGCTCCGGGTACGCCGCGGCGAGGGTCTCGCCCGTGTGCAACGCGACCGCCGGACCGACGAGCGCCAGCAACGTGAACGGGGTCATCGGCATGCCGAGTTCGGCGATGGCGTTGTCGGCCACCTCGAACGGGGTTCCCTCGTCGACCGCGTTCATGACCTCACCGAGGGTGCGGATCAGGAGCCGGTTGAAGACGAACCCGGGCAGGTCGGCGGAGCCGACGGCCGACTTCTTCAGCGCCCTGGCGGTGGCGAATGCCGTTGCCAGGGTGGCGTCGTCGGTCTTCTGGCCCTTGATGACCTCGAGCAGCGGCAGCACGGCGACCGGGTTGAAGAAGTGGAAGCCCACCACCCGCTCGGGGTGCTTCAGGTCCGCGGCCATCTCGGTGATCGACAGCGAGGACGTGTTGGTGGCGAGGACCGTCTCGGGGGCGATGTGCTCCTCGAGTTCCACGAAGATCTTCTTCTTCAGGTCGAGGTTCTCGAACACCGCCTCGATCACGAAGTCGGTGTTCGCGAACGCCGCCTTGTCGAGCGACCCGGACACGAGTGCCTTGAGACGGTTGGCGGCGTCGGGGGACAGCCGGCCCTTGCCCTGCAGCTTGTCGATCTCGCCGTGGACGTAGCCGACACCCTTGTCGATGCGCTCCTGGTCGATGTCGGTGAGGACGACCGGCACCTTCAGCTGGCGGACGAACAGCATCGCGAGCTGGCTGGCCATCAAACCGGCCCCGACGATGCCGACACCGGTGACCTTGCGCGCGAGCGACTTGTCCGGTGCGCCCGCGGGCCGCTTGGCCCGCTTGTTCACCAGGTCGAACGCGTACAGCCCCGCGCGGAGTTCGTCGGCGAGCAGCAGGTCGGCGAGCGCCTCGTCCTCGGCGGCGAAGCCCTTGTCGAGCGACGCCGGGTCGGTGAGATCGGTGGTCCGGGCCAGCTCGAGGAGTTCGACGGCCTTGACCGGTCCGGGTGCGTTGTTCTTGGTCTTGCCCTCGACGATTGCCTTCGCGCGGGCGATCGCGTCGTCCCAGCCCTTGCCCCGGTCGATCTCGGGACGCGCGGGGGTGATCTCGCCGGCCAGGACCTGCGCCGCCCAGGCGAACGACTGCTCGAGGAAGTCGGCCGAACCGAACACCGCGTCGACGACGCCGAGTTCGAGGGCCTTCTTCGGGGTGAGCGTCCGGTTCTGGTTCAGCGCGTTCTCGAGGACGACGGTGACCGCGTTCGAGGGACCGATGAGGTTGGGCAGCAACTGCGTTCCGCCCCAGCCCGGCACCAGCCCGAGAAATGTCTCGGGCAGACCCAGCGCGCCGGCGCTCTCGGAGGCGGTGCGGTAGTGGCTGTGCAGCGCGACCTCGAGGCCGCCGCCGAGCGCGACGCCGTTGACGAATGCGAATGTCGGCACGGACGATTCGCGTAGCCTGCGGAACACCTTGTGCCCGAGGCGGCCGAGTTCGAGCGCCTGGTCCCGGTTCGTGATGCTCGGAACACCCTTGAGATCCGCGCCGGCGGCGAAGATGAAGGGTTTGCCGGTGATCGCGATCGCGACGGGGTGGGCGGCGAACGCCTCGTCCAGGGCCGCGTCGAGGGCCGCCAGGCCACCCGGGCCGAACGACGACGGCTTGGTGTGGTCGAAACCGTTGTCGAGGGTGATCAGCGCGACCGGGCCCTCGATGCCCGGTACCGCGACGATCTTGGTGTACGCGTTGGTCACGACCTCGTCGGCGAATGCCGTTGCAATGTCGGTCATCTACTTGGCTCCATCGAAGTTCGGGTTCTCCCAGATCACGGTTCCGCCCATGCCCAGACCGATGCACATCGTGGTCAGGCCGTAGCGGACGTCGGGGCGCTGGGCGAACTGGCGGGACAGTTGGGTCATCAGGCGGACGCCGGAGGACGCGAGGGGGTGGCCGCACGCGATGGCGCCGCCCCACTGGTTGACTCGCGGATCGTCGTCGGCGATGCCGTAGTGCTCGAGGAATGCGAGGACCTGGACGGCGAACGCCTCGTTGATCTCGAACAGGCCGATGTCCTCGATCTTCAGACCGGTGCGGCCCAGCAGTTTCTCGGTGGCGGGCACCGGTCCGATGCCCATCACCGCGGGGTCGACGCCCTGGAACGCGAATCCGACCATGCGCATGCCGATCGGCAGCCCGAGTTCGAGCGCGGTGTCCTCACCGGCGAGGAGAGCGGCCGTGGCGCCGTCGTTCAGGCCGGCCGCGTTGCCTGCGGTGATACGGCCCGCGGGACGGAACGGCGTCTTCAGCTTCGCGAGGTCCTCGAGGGTGGTGCCCGGACGCGGCGGCTCGTCCTCGGTGGCCAGCCCCCAGCCCGCGGCGGAGCGGGTGGCGACGGGCACGAGGGTGTCGGCGATGAAGCCGGCCTTGCGGGCGGCCTCGTACTTGTTCTGGCTGGCGACGGCGTACGCGTCGGTGCGGTCCTTGGTGATGCTCGGGAACCGGTCGTGGAGGTTCTCGGCCGTGTTGCCCATGACGAGTGCGCTGGGGTCGACGAGGCGGTCGGCCAGGAACCGGGGGTTCGGGTCGGCGCCCTCACCCATCGGGTGGTGGCCCATGTGCTCGACGCCGCCGGCGATCACCACGTCGTACTGGCCGAAGCCGATGCCCGAGGCGGTGGTGGTGACGGACGTCATGGCGCCGGCGCACATGCGGTCGATGGCGAAACCGGGGACCGTCTCGGGGAGCCCGGCCAGGATCGCGGACGTGCGGCCGATGGTGAGGCCCTGGTCGCCGGTCTGCGTGGTCGCGGCGATGGCGACCTCGTCGATGCGCGCGGGGTCGAGTTGCGGATTGCGGCGAAGCAGCTCACGGATGGTCTTGACGACGAGGTCGTCCGCGCGGGTCTCCGCGTACATGCCCTTGGGGCCGGCCTTGCCGAACGGAGTGCGGATGCCGTCGACGAAGACGACGTTGCGTTGAGTTGTGGTGGATGGAGCCACGCGAATTCCTCCTGATGGAGCAGTTTGGTTCCGGATCACGGCCAGGCGTCCGGCCTCCAGACCAGCGTACCCCTACCGTTACTCGCGGGTAACTTAATGGGTACCTCATCGGGAATTCACGCGCTCACCCCGCGTGTCGGTGCTCGCGATCAGTCGTCGCCGGAGCCCTTCTGCTCGGCCGCGGCGCGCAGTGCGGTCGCCAGCCGGGGCACGGTCAGCATCCGCTGCCAGGGTCGCGCCCCGCCGGCGTCGAGCACCCGGTCGATCGCCGCCTCGGCGCCGTCCTCGGGAGCCGCCCAGTCCCAGCACAGCCTCCGGACGAGTTCCGGGGTCACCAGGTTCTCCACCGGCACCGACGCCTCCGCCCCGAGTGCGGCCAGCGCGGCGCGGGCCGCCGTCAGCCGTTCCGCGGCGTCGGGGTCGTGCCGCGCCCACCGGCTCGCGGGCGGGGGGCCCGTGAACGGCGGGGTCTTCGGGGGAAGTTCGGAGTCCGGCAGCGCCCCGGCATCCTCGAGCGCCTGCAGCCAGATCCGGGAATGCCGCCGCTGCCGGGGACCGCCGAATACGGGCAGCGCCCGCAGCGCCTCGATGCTGCGGGGGTCCTTGGTCGCGGCGTCGATGATCGCCGAATCCGGAAGCACCCGGCTGGGGGAGACGTCGCGTTTGCGGGCCAGGTCCTCCCGGGCCTGCCACAGCGACCGTGCGGCGGCGAGTTGCCGCTGCGTCTTCAGCGACGTGATGTGCGACGTCCGCCGCCAGCGGTCGGCCTTGGGCTTCGGTGGTCCCGCGAGCCGGATGTGCTCGAATTCCTGTGCCGCCCACTCGCTCTTGCCCTGCTCGTCGAGTTCCGCGGCCATCACGTTCCGCAACTCGACCAGGACCTCGACGTCGAGGGCCGCGTAGTTCAGCCAGGTGTCGGGCAGCGGCCGCTTCGACCAGTCGGCGGCGCCGTGCCCCTTCCGGAGTTCGAGGCCCAGCGTCCGCTCGACGATGGCGGCGAGGCCGACCCGTTCGAACCCGGCGAGGCGCCCCGCGAGTTCGGTGTCGAACAGCGTCGCCGGCGCCAGGCCGATCTCCGCCAGCCCCGGCAGATCCTGGTCGGCGGAGTGCAGGATCCACTCCAGCGGGTTGATCACGTCCGCCAGCGGGGCGAGATCGGCGGCGGTGGGGATCGGGTCGAGGAGCACCGTCCCCGCGCCCTCCCGGCGCAGCTGCACGAGATACGCCCGCGCCGAATAGCGGAAGCCGGACGCCCGCTCGGCGTCGACCGCCAGCGGCCCGGTGCCCTCGCTCAGCGCGGCCGCGGCCTTCGCGACACCCTCCGCGGTGGTCACCACGTCGGGTACGCCGTCCCGGGGTGCGAGCAGGGGTACTACCTGCCTGCCGGGTTCTTCGGCGGGGACGGGTGACGAGGCGTCGTCGGTGACTTCGGACATGACAGCTGACTCTACGTCGCTTCGGGATTCCCGCAGCGCACCGGCGGGTTCACGGCCGGTTCCCCGCTGCCTCGACGAGCTCGTCCAAGGCCGCCGGAAACGCGTCGACGAGGTCCCAGAGGTGGGGCGCGAGTTCGGGGCAGCTCATCAGACCGACGTCGAGTTGACCGTTCAGCGACATCACCGTCACGTTGAGCCCCGCGCCGTGGAAGATCGGGCCCAGCGGATACATCGCCCGGATCAGGGCGCCCAGGAAGTACAGCGGGACCGCAGGCCCCGGCACATTCGAGATCACCAGGTTGTGGACCACCGGATGCCGTTCCGCCAGGCCGAGGGTCGAATAGAGGCGCATCGCCGTGCCGAACACGGCCTGGCCGGCGAACTGCGACCAGTCCTGCAGCAGGCTCGGGCCGAGCGTCTCGTTGTGTTCCTTGGACGTCGAGTTGTGCTCGCCGATCGCCAGCAGGCGTTCGGCGGGATCCTCGATCTGCGTGCCGAGTTGGGTGAACATCCCGGACACCTGGTTGGTGCCGGGCCGGTCCGATTTTCCGTGGACCGACACCGGGACGATCGCGACCAGCGACTTGTCGGGCAGTTCCCTGCGGCTGTGCAGGTACTTCCGCAGTGCGCCCGAGCACAGGGCGAGAACGACGTCGTTGACCTTGACGTCGAACGCGTTCTTGACCGTCTTGACCTTGTCGAGGTCGAGCTGGGTGAACGCGAGATTGCGGTGGCTGGTCAGCGTGCCGTTGAGGGACGTGCGCGGTGCGGTGAACGGCGCAGGCATCGCCTCGCCGCGCCGGGCCCGGCCGATCCAGCGGGGCAGCAGCGTCAGGCTCTGCGGGACGATCCGCAGCAGTTTCGCGGGCCGGGACGCGACGGCGAGCAGCCCGCCCACGGCGATGTCGAGCGTGCTCGCCTGCCCCGCGCTCTCGGCGGAGTCGTCGCGGTCGGGCCGCGGGGCGTCCGGTTCGAGGCCGCACAGCTGGGCCATCATGTTGGCGCCGGTGATCCCGTCGACGCCGGCGTGGTGCATCTTCGACATCACGGCGACGGAACCGTCCTCGAGGCCCTCGATCACCCACATCTCCCACAGCGGCCGGGCGCGGTCGAGGGGGATGCCCGCGATGTCGCCGCACAGTTCGGCCAGCTCGTCGCGGCCGCCGGGGGCGGGAAGGGCGACGCGGTGGCAGTGCCGGTCGATGTCGAAGTCGGTGTCCTCGACCCACACCGGGTGGTCGAGGTTGAACCTGGAGTCCTGCAGCTTGCGCCGGAACGCGGGAATCGCCTCGGTGCGGGCGCCGAGTTCGGCCTTGAGCCCGGCGAACGTGTAGCCGCCGGGAATCGTCGAGACGTCGAGAACGATGACTCCGCAGACGTGGAGGAGTTGCGTCGACGTTTCGAGATAGAGGAAGGACGCGTCGAGACCGCTGAGTCGCTGCATGAACCGATACTAGAACACGTTCTAGAATCTGGTTTAACGAATCGCGGAACCGCGAGGTCCGCGCGGCGGTGGGCCGACGAGGCGGCGCTCGATGTCGTTCTCGATCCGCCCGCGCAGGGGTGCGGGGCGCGCAACCGCGCCATTAGAACATGTTCTACGGTGGGAGGTATGACCCGAGGCTTCGTTCTCCGGCAGGCCGTCGGCGCCGCACTCGCCGCCAACGCCCTGCGTCCCCTGCCCGGCGCGCCCACCTCGGTGGTCGCGTTCTTCTCGGGGTGGCTGACCACCGAACTCGCACCCCACCTCCTCGCCGTGACCGCCGCCGACGCCGCCCAGCACGCGGCCCGTCACGGAACGCGGACCCGCAGCGACCGTGTCGGTCTCGCGCTGGCCGCCGCCTCCGCCGCCGGGCTCGCCGCCGTCATCGCGACCGGCCGGGGCGCCGGAGCCGAAGCCGAATCCGCGCTCGTCGAGACGCTCGGCGAGAACTACACCGACCGCGACCACGCCATCGACCATCCCGGGCGACCGGTGTGGCGGCAACTCCTCAATCCGTTCTGGATGCGGAACAAGGCCGTCACCCGGGTCCGCAACCTCGCGTACGGGCCGGGCGGGCGCCGGGCCCGCCTCGACATCTACCACCGGCAGGACCTGCCGTCGAAGAGCCCGGTCCTCCTCCAGATCCACGGCGGAGGCTGGGTGATCGGGAACAAGGACCAGCAGGGTCTGCCGCTGATGCTCGAGATGGCCTCGCGGGGGTGGGTGTGCGCGGCCGTCAACTACCCGCTGTCGCCGAAGGCGAAATGGCCGGAACACCTGATCGCGATCAAGCAGGCACTGGCCTGGTTACGGGAGCACGTCGAGGAGTACGGCGGCAACCCCGACTTCATCGCCGTCACCGGCGGTTCCGCGGGCGGCCACCTCGCCGCCATGGTCGGCCTCACCGCGAACGACAGCCGGCTGCAGCCCGGATTCGAGGACGTCGACACGTCGGTCCAGGCGTGTGTGCCCTACTACGGCGTCTACGACTTCGCCGGCGACACCGGAATCAAGGCGGTCCTCCAGCGCGTGCACTCCGGACTGATGCCGATGGTGCTCGGCAAGAACGCCGCGTTCCCCGACGACTACCGGGCCGCGTCGCCGCTCGCGCACCTCCGGGCGGACGCACCGCCGTTCTTCGTGATCCACGGCACGAGTGATTCGCTCATTCCCGTCGCCGAGGCGCGGATCTTCGTCGACGAACTCCGGCAGGTGTCCGGCAACCCCGTCGTCTACGCGGAACTGAAGGGCGCGCAGCACGCGTTCGACGTGTTCCCCTCGATCCGCAGCATCTCGGTCACGCAGGCGGTCGGGCGGTTCCTGGAATGGTCGCGCAGCGCCACCACCGACGTGCCCGCGGCGGGCACGGAATCGGCCTGACTACTTGCCGCCGAGCGTCTTCAGCTGCGCCACCCCGGCGGGCGGCAGACCGGCCGCGTACGCCAGCACCTCGCAGAACGCCTCGACGTGCGCGGCCAGTTCGACCGACGTCGCCGTCCACGACGCGCGCAGCTCCAGCTGATGCGCATGCGGGGGACCGGCGATGTCGCCGTACCGCACCGACGTCGTCGCGGTCACCGTCCCGCCGAGCGCGTTGAGGGGTTCGTGGCGCGACTCCAGCGCGTCGACGAGCCAGCTCCACGCCACCTCGGGAAGCAGGGGGTCGGACGCCACGGCGGCGTCCAGGTCGGCCTGAATGTAGGCGACCAGCCGCATCGTGCCGTTCCAGGCCTCGTCGCCCTCGGGGTCGAACAGGAGGATCAATCTGCCGAACGCGTCACCCTCGCTCTGCTCGGCGACGACCCCGGTGTCCTCGTGCACGACCTCGGCGCCGACGGCGTAGCTGAACGGCGCGAGTCGTTGCGGGGGCCGGATGGGACCCAGCTCGATGTCCGCGCGGACCTGCGCGGAATTCATCGCTTCGACGGCGGCGCGGAACTCGGCCGGTTCGGCGGGCGATCCCGAAGTCGTCACAGCCCGGGACGTTAGACCCGGACCCACGCATCTCGTCGGAGGCGCGCCGAGCAGGGCCGATCGGCGGCGGAGCCGCGGCATGGCAGCATGAGAGCTGCCGAAATTCGAGCAGGCAGAGAGCGCGAGGACCGATGAGCGGGTTGGAAAGCACCAATGCAGGCATGAGCGAACGGGCGACGTACGCCGCGAGGCGGGTGCTCCCCGACGCACCCCTCCTGGCGGCCGCGGGAGGCCGCGCTCCCGGCCGACGCCCGGTGTGGTTCATGCGGCAGGCGGGCCGCTCGCTTCCCGAGTACCGCGAGATCCGGTCGGGGATCGGCATGCTCGAGTCGTGCTTCGATCCGGCACTGGTCTGCGAGATCACCATGCAGCCCGTGCGCAGGCACGGGGTCGACGCCGCGATCCTGTTCTCCGACATCGTGGTGCCGCTGAAGGCAGCCGGCATCGATCTCGACATCGTGGCCGGCACCGGTCCCGTCGTCGCGAATCCGGTCCGGTCGATCGCGGACGTCGCAGCCCTGCCCCGCCTCGTGCCCGAGGAGGTCKGTGCCGTCGCGCAGGCCGTGCAGCTGCTCACCGCGGAACTCGGGTCGACGCCGCTGATCGGCTTCGCCGGCGCCCCGTTCACCCTCGCGTCGTATCTGGTCGAGGGCGGACCGAGCCGCAATCACGAGCGCACGAAGGCGCTGATGCACTCCGACCCGAAGACGTGGCACGCGCTGCTCGGCACGCTCGCCGACACCACCATCACGTTCCTGCAGACCCAGCTGCGCGCCGGCGTCGACGCGATCCAGCTGTTCGACTCGTGGGCGGGTGCGCTGTCGCTGGCCGAGTACCGCGAATTCGTGCTGCCGCACTCCGAGCGGGTGTTCGCCGAGGTGGCGAGCGCGAAGGTGCCGCGGATCCACTTCGGTGTCGGAACCGGTGAACTGCTCGGCGCGATGGGCGAGGCGGGCGCCGACGTAGTCGGCGTCGACTGGCGCATCCCCCTGGACGTCGCGGCGCGCCGGGTCGGCCCGGGCAAGGCGCTGCAGGGCAACCTCGACCCCGCGGTGCTGTTCGCGGGACCGGCGGCCGTCGAGAAGCAGGTCCGCCGCATCACCGCGGAGGCCGACGCCGCCCTCGCCGCAGGCGCGACGGGACACATCTTCAACCTCGGGCACGGCGTCCTGCCCGATACCGACCCGGGCGCGCTGACCGCGCTGGTCGAGTTGGTGCATTCCCTGTGACCGGGTCGTCGCCGAACGTACTCGTCGTCGGCGGCGGCATCTCCGGGCTCGTTGCCGCGTACCGCCTGCGGCAACGGCTCGGCGCCGGTGCCCGGATCGTCGTCGCCGACGGCGCGCAGCGGCTCGGGGGCAAGCTGCGCACGGTGGATCTGGCCGGGGAACCCGTCGACGTCGGGGCGGAAGCCTTCATCGCGCGGCGCCCGGAACTGCCTGCCCTGCTCGGCGAACTCGGTCTCGCCGACCAGCTCGTGTATCCGGCGGGGCTGCGTCCGCTCATCTGGTCCGAGAACGCTCTGCACCCGCTGCCCGCCGACACCCTCATGGGGATCCCCGCGGACGAGAACAGCCTCCGGGGACTCGTCGACGAACGGACCCTCGCGCGGGTGGCGGGGGAGCGGACGGTGCCCCTCGACTGGACGCCGGGTGACGACGTCTCCGTCGGTGCGCTGGTCGGCGACCGGTTCGGTGCGCAGGTGGTCCGGCGGTCGGTGGATCCGCTTCTCGGAGGGGTCTATTCGGGGCTGGCGGACACCATCGGTGTCCGCGCCGCCCTCCCCACCCTCGCGGCCGCCCTCGACCGCGGTGCCACGAGCCTGTCCGCGGCCGTGGCGGAGGCACTTCCCCCTCGCGCTGCAGGACCGGTGTTCGGGGCGCTGCGCGACGGCTACGGCGTCCTGCTGCGCGCCCTGACGGACGCCGCGGGCGCAGAGATCGTGCACGAGCGAATAGAAGCGCTCGACCGCGACGGCGACGGCTGGTCGGCGGACCCGGTGGGCCGGGTGGACGGTGTCGTGCTCGCCGTGCCCGCTCCGCAGCTCGCCGAACTGCTCGCCGGCGTCGCCCCCCGCGCGTCGGCGGCCGCCGCCGACATCCCGCTGGCCTCCTCGGCCGTAGTCGCGCTGGCCCTGCCTGCCGGCACCGACATCCCGCAGAACTCCGGGATCCTGGTCGCCACCGACACGTCGCTCGGCGCGAAGGCGTTCACCCTGTCGAGCCGCAAGTGGCCGCACCTCGCCGAGCGGGAGGTCACCCTCGTGCGGGCATCGTTCGGACGGTTCGGCGACGCCGCCGTCATCGACGCACCCGACGACGAGCTGATCGCCGCGGCCCGGCGCGACCTCGCGACCGTCACCGGGGTGTCCGCGGAGCCCGTCGCCGCGCACGTCCAGCGCTGGCACGGCGGACTGCCGCAGTACGGTCCCGGCCACCTCGAGCGGGTGGCGGTGATCGAGCAGGAAATCGCAGGTCTGGACGGTGTCGAGGTGTCCGGGGCGCTCCTGCGGGGGGTGGGTGTACCCGCGTGCGTGGCCGCTGCGACGACGGCGGCTGCACGGCTCTCCGGGCGAGTGGCACGATAGACCCATGGCACGCCTCGACTTCGACGCATTGAATTCTGAAATCCGCTACCTCATGTTCTCGGTGTTCCAGGTGGAACCCGGTGTACTCGGGGACGACCGGGAAGCTGTGATCAAGGAGGCACGGATCTTCTTCGAAGCTCAGGCCGAGAAGGGTGTCGTGGTGCGCGGGCTCTACGACGTGGCGGGACTGCGCGCCGACGCCGACTTCATGATCTGGACGCACTCGGCGAGTATCGAGGCCCTGCAGGCGACGTACGCCGACTTCCGCCGCACCACCGCCCTGGGCCGCGTGAGCAAGCCCGTGTGGAGCAACGTCGCGTGCCACCGTCCGGCCGAATTCAACAAGAGCCACATCCCGGCGTTCCTGGCAGGCGAGGATCCGGGCAACTACATCTGCGTGTACCCGTTCGTCCGCTCCTACGAGTGGTACCTGCTGCCCGACGACGAGCGCCGGAAGATGCTCGCCGACCACGGCATGGCGGCCCGCACCTACAAGGACGTGCGCGCCAACACCGTGCCGGCGTTCGCGCTCGGCGACTACGAGTGGATTCTCGCGTTCGAGGCGCCCGAGCTGTACCGCATCGTGGACCTCATGCGCGACCTGCGCGCCACCGAGGCCCGGCTGCACGTCCGCGAGGAGGTGCCGTTCTTCACCGGCCCGCGGGTGGATGTGGAGAAGCTCGTCGCGGCTCTGCCGTGATCTGACGCACGAGAAATGAGTGACGCCGACGGGGCCCACAGGGCGCCCCGCTACCAGCACATGTCGCACTGGGGCATGTTCGAGGCCGAGGTCGCCGACGGCGACGTCGTGGCCGCGCACCCGTACACCGGTGACGCCGACCCGTCACCGGTGCTGGGCAACCTCGCCGGGTCGGTCCGAACCAAGGCGCGGATCACCGGTCCGGTCGTGCGCCGGGGGTGGCTCGAGAACGGCCCGGGACCGAGCACCTCCCGCGGCTCCGACGAGTTCGTGCCGGTCGACTGGGAGGAGCTGACCCAGCGGCTGGCGAACGAACTGCGCAGGGTGGTCGACACCCACGGCAACAGCGCGATCTACGGCGGTTCGTACGGGTGGGCCAGCGCGGGCCGGTTCCACCACGCGCAGAGCCAGGTGCACCGGTTCCTGAACACCCTCGGCGGCTACACCCGTTCGGTGCACAGCTACTCGCTGGGCGCGACGGGCGTCGTCATGCCCCGGGTGGTGGGCACGCACTGGAAGATGTTCGCCCGCTCCACGTCCTGGAGGCTCATCGCCGAGCACACCGACGTCATGGTGTGCTTCGGCGGCGTCCCCCTCAAGAACACCGGCGTCAATCACGGCGGCACCAGCGACCACCCCACCCGTGACGCCCTCGATGCCCTGCGGCGGCGCGGCGGATCCGTCGTGTCGTTCAGTCCGTTGAGCGACGACGTGCACGGCGTCGCCGAACGGCATGCGCCGGTGCCCGGCACCGATGTCGCGATCATGCTGGCCCTCGCATATGTTCTCGCGTCGGAAGGCCTGCACGACACGGCGTTCCTCGCCAGCCACTGCGTCGGCTACGACCGCTTCGAGGACTACCTGCTCGGACGCTCCGACGGTGTCCCGAAGTCGCCGGCCTGGGCGGAGCAGATCTCCGGCATCGCCGCCCCGGACCTGGTGGCCCTCGCCCGGCGGATGGCGGCGGGCCGGACGATGGTGACCGTCACCTGGTCGCTGCAGCGGGTCCGGCACGGCGAGCAGGCCCCGTGGATGGGGGTCACCCTCGCGGCGATGCTGGGCCAGATCGGCCTTCCCGGTGGAGGTTTCGGTCACGGCTACGGTTCCATGAACGAGCCCGGGCTCGCCCCGGTCCCGTACCCGCTGCCCACGCTTCCTCAGGGTCTGAACCCGGTCCGCGACTTCATCCCCGTGGCCGCGGTCTCGGACATGCTCCTGAACCCGGGCGCCCCGTTCGACTACGACGGTCAGCGTCTGACGTACCCGGACATCAAGATGCTGTACTGGGCGGGCGGCAACCCGTTCCACCACCATCAGGACATTCCGCGTCTGCGCCGCGCACTGGCCCGGCCCGACACGATCGTCGTCCACGACCCCTACTGGACGCCGATGGCCCGGCACGCGGACATCGTCGTCCCGTCCACCACGTCGCTCGAGCGGGCCGACATCAGCTGCACCCGCAACGATCCGCTGCTCGTCGCCATGCACGCCGCGGTGACGCCGTACGCCGACGCGCAGGACGACTACGACACGTTCGCCGCCGTCGCCCGGAAACTGGGTGTCGGCGAGAAGTTCACCGAGGGCCGCACGTCCGGGCAGTGGCTCGAGCACTTGTACGGGCAGTGGCGGGACTTCGTCCGGGCGGACGGCGGACCGGCGCCGAGTTTCGACGACTTCTGGACGCAGGGCCACGTGCGGATGCGGACCGAGGACGACCTGATCCTGTTCGGCGACTTCCGGGCGGATCCGGTGAAGTTCCCGCTCGGCACCCCGAGCGGGCGGATCGAGATCTTCTCCGAGGACATCGACGGATTCGGCTACGACGACTGCGCCGGCCACCCCCGCTGGTACGAGCCGGAGGAGTGGCTCGGCGGCCCGCGGGCCCGGCAGTTCCCGCTGCATCTGATCGCCAACCAGCCACGCACCCGCCTGCACAGCCAACTCGATCACGGCGGCACCAGCCAGAAGTCGAAGATCCGGGGCCGCGAACCGCTGCGCATCCATCCGGACGACGCCGCCGACCGCGGACTGACCGGCGGCGACGTCGTCCGCGTGTTCAACGACCGGGGCGCGTGCCTCGCCGGTGTGGTGGTGGACGAGGGTGTCCGCCGCGCGGTGGTGCAGCTGTCGACGGGGGCCTGGTACGACCCGCTGGACGCGACCGACCCGGATTCGCTCTGCGTGCACGGGAACCCGAACGTGCTGACCCCGGACGTGGGGACGTCGTCACTCGCCCACGGCTGCACGGGCCAGCACGTGCTCGTGCAGATCGAACGCTACGACGGCGAGCTGCCGCCGATCCGGGCGTTCGATCCGCCCGCGATCATTCGCCGGCCGGTTCCAGAACCAGCGAGATCGAATTGATGCAGTACCGCTGATCGGTGGGGGTGGGGTAGCCCTCGCCCTCGAAGACGTGGCCGAGGTGGCTGTGGCACGTCGCGCAGACCACCTCGACGCGGCGCATGCCCAGCGAGGTGTCCTCGCGGAGGATGACGGCGTCCGAGTCGGACGGGTCGAAGAACGACGGCCACCCGCAGTGCGATTCGAACTTCTCGGTGCTGCGGAACAGTTCGGCGCCACAGGCCCGGCAGTGGTAGACGCCTTCCGTCTTGGTGTCGGTGTATTCGCCGACGAAGGGGCGCTCGGTGCCGGCCTGGCGCAGCACCGCGTACTCCTCGGGAGTCAGTTTCTCGCGCCACTCGCTGTCGGAGAGAGCAACCTTCGGGGCGGACTGCGTGGGATCCTGCTGCTGCGAACTCATGGCTCCACGCTAATACGTTTCGCCGGTTCCGGCCGTGAGGCCCCGGCGTGTGACAGAGCTACGTCTTGGCGGCGGCCGACTCGATGTGCGGCTGCCGGTCCGGTTCCGGCTCCCGCGGAGTCTCGGGGGCCTTCTCGCCCGGTTCGAGGAGGAACGCCGGATCGATGCCCCGGTCGAGGCGGCCTTCGCGTCGCGCCGTGACGTAGCGGACGGTGAGCACACCGAAGATCACGAGGAGCATCAGACTCCACCCCAGCGTGGTCTTCATGTACTCGGCGGTCCGGCCGGCCTCGATGAACCGGCTCGACAGCCAGCTGTCGTAGCTCATGAAGCCGTACACGGCCAGCCACGCCGGCCAGTTCCGCATCACCGAATTCTTCAGCACCACGGACATCAGGAGCGGGAACAGCATCATCGAGTAGTACATCTGGCCCAGCGAGCCGAGCAGCCACGACGCGGTCAGCAGAACCCCGGACGTGGTGACCACGAAGAACAGTTCGTCGTGGCGGTAGAAGCGGTGGAGCAGCCACAGCGACGAGAGCACGATGGCGGCGAAGACGCCGCGCAGCGCCCAGATCATGCCGGTGGGCAGACCGTAATACTTGCCGTTGCCGACGATCGCGCTGTTGAAGTAGTCGCGCGACTCCATCAGGTACGGCACCGTGTGGTGCACGAAGTCCATCGGGTCCGCGGACAGCGGCCACGCGACGGCGGTGAGGATCAGGGGGATGCCGATCGCGGTGACGAACACCTTCCACTGTCCGCGCACCAGAGGCAGCAGCAGAAGTGGGGCGAGGATCGGTTTGACCGCGAACGTCAACCCGATGGCGACGCCGGACCACATGTCCTTGCGCTTCATGAGCAACACCAGGAACGCGATCTCGCCCAGCAGGACGAGACCGTTGATGTTGGTGAAGACCAGGGTATTGGTGACGGTCTCGGACGAGAACGTGGCGAGCAGCAGGATCGGGGCCGCGATGGAGTTCAATCCCAGGCCGAACAGCCGCAGCAGCAGGTACAGCGCGATCACGATGGCGATCGCGTTCGCGATGATGAACAACCAGCGGGACTTCTCGGGGTCGATCACCGCGATCGGCGCCATCAGCAGCGTCCCGGACGGCGGATACAGGTAGTGCGGATCGACCCAGTTGAAGTTGGCGGTGTAGACGGGACGCCCGTTGAGGAAGGCCAGCGCTGCGTTGTAGACCGGCCGGAAGTCGTCGGTGATGTACCCGTTGACCGCCTTGACGACCACTCGATGCAGCACGGTCATGACGGCGATCGGCCACAGCGCGAAGTTGATTACCTCGTTGGCAGTCCGCCCGGTGCGCGGTTCGAGTTGTCGAAGGAACACCACGGCACGGTACACCGAGATGCCCTGACGTGCGGTCACGCACCCCCTGTGGGTGTCGGGCGGAACACCTCCGCTAAGCGGGGCAGGCGCTGCCGTCCGGCGGCAGCTTCCCGTCCGTGACGTAGGTGACGATCGACTTCTGCGCGCAGTCCGAATGGGTGGCGGGGTGGCCGCTGCCGTGCCACGTCAGCGTCGCCGTCGCGGCGCCGGCACTCGACACGGCCCCCGTCACCGTCCCCACCCCGGCGTTCCCGACGACCGGGTCGGCGGTGCCGCTGAGCACCAGGACCGGCAGTGTCAGCTCGCCGGGCAGGGCGGGGGGCGCGGTCGCGGGCCAGGACGTGCACGTGAGCAGGCCGACGGCGGCGTTCGGGCCGAACAGCGGGAACCGTTCGCCCCACAGCTTCTGCAGTTCCCGGACCCGGTCGGGTGCGGGCCACTGCTGGCCGTCCGTGCAGCGGGTGATGAACTGGCCGTCGCTCTCGTAGGCGGCCTCGGCCTGCGCGATCGCCGCGAGGATCGGCGCCGTGTTCCCGGCGAGGGCGGCGGACACCGCATCCGACAGGGCGCGGACACGGCCCTGCTGGTCGCCGCCTGCCGCGGCGAGCGACCCGGACACCGCGGTGAGGAGGGCGTTCGCGGAGACCCGCGGGATCTGGCCGTTCGCGGCGCGGGTGACGGCGTCCGTCACCGCGGCGCGGGGATCGGCGCCGAGAGAGCAGTTCAGGGCGGTGCACTGGCGGGCGAACGCGTCGAACGCCGCCTCCTGACCCGCCACCTGCTGCTCCGTGACGGTCGCGGCGTCCACCGTGGTGACGGCGGGGGAGTCGAGGACGAGCCGGCCGACCCGGCCGGGGTACTTGGCGGCGTAGCTGAGCGCGACGGCGCTGCCGTTGCCGGTGGCGAGGATCCCGAGCGCGTCGACGTCCCAGGTGCGGCGCAGTTCCTCGATGTCGTCGGCGGCGTGGGTGCTGTCGAACGCGAGTTCCTGCGGCTGCAGGTAGTCGGTGCACGCGATGGTGGCGTCGCGGCCCAGCGCGGTCACCTTGTCGACCTGGTCACCCGTCCCCGGGTCGAACTGCCCGAGATTCGCCAGGCTGCTGCGGAGTTCCGGGGTGAGGCACTCGATCTCCTGCGAGGCGGCGATCCCGCGGCGGTCCACCGCGACCACCGGACGCGTCGACAGCAGCGACGTCAGACCACCGGTGCTCAGCGCCGCGAGCGTCGCGGTCGACGACCGGTCCGATCCCGACGTGAGCACGAGCGGGGCCGCGTTCTCGGGGGTGTCCGCGAGCCGCGCCCGCATCGCGCCCATCGTGAAGGTCCCGGGCAGGGTGCCGCTCTCGTCGACGGCCGCCTCGTAGGAGCCGCATTCGAAGATGAGCCCGGCAGGGGGTGTCGTGCCCGGGCCCAGGGCGCCGAGCGTGCTCTGCGTGCAGTCCGTCCACGCCACGTCGTTCTTCGGGGTCTGCAACACGGGCGGGGCAGCGTCGGGGTTCTCGCTCTCGGTCGCGGTGGGTTCGCTGCCGCCGCCCTCGCGCTCGACTGCTACGTGCGGACGGTTGGACGGTCCGGCTCCGCACGCGGTGCACACCACGAGAACCATTGCGAGCAACACCGATCTGCGCATGGCGACCACCCTGCCAGGTTCCCCTACGGGCGGGGCATCCGCACCCATCGGGTGAGGACGGTGCCATCGGTGTCGGTGAGGATGTGCGCGGGAGTCATCGAGGTGATCCGGGCATTCGGTGCGGTCGCGACGCGACCGGCGGTTCCCCCGGCGAGCACCGGCGCCGTAGTCAGGCAGACCTCGTCGACGGCGTCGTCCGCGATCAGCTGCCCGAACAGGCTCGGGCCGCCCTCACAGAGCACCCGCCGGAGTCCGAGGTCGTCCAGCGCCGCGAGCAGTCCTTCACTGGTGATCTGCCCGTCGCCGGCGGTGACGATCCGGGCGCCCGCGTCGGTGAGGGCGCGGATCCGCGCCGGGTCCGCGTCCGCGCACGTGACGACGATAGGGGCCACCTCGGTGTCCGTGAACAGGCGGGCCTGCGGGTCGAGGTGGGCGCGAGCGGACACGACGGCGATCGGCGGGACCTCCGGCATCCCCGAGGCCACCCGGCGACGCCTGCCCTCGGCGCCGACGCGCGCCCCGCCGTAGTTCTCCGCCCGGACGGTTCCGGCCCCGACCAGGACGACGTCGGCCAGTTCCCGCAGGGTTGCGAAGACCAGTGCGTCCGCGGGGGTGCCGAGCGCCCCGCTGACCCCGTCGACCGAGACGGCGCCGTCGATGCTGCTCACGAAGTTGACGCGGATCCACGGTCGAGGGGTCTCCGCCGGGTAGGCATACAGTTCGCGCAGCGTGTTCGCGGCCGATTCGCTGGACTCCTCCCGGACGGGCGGGCGGTCCGGTGTGAAAAATGTCGCAATATGTACACGGTGCATGTTGGTGATCACAACACGTGGATACCCTGCTTGTATGCATGCACGTCTTGTCGATCGCAGCCCCGTGGTCCCCGCTGATCAGTTGGTAGCTCAGATGGTGCCCCCGGCCATGTTCGACGAGGTGAGCTTCGCGTCGTACATTCCCGATCCCGCAGAACCCAGCCAGGCCGCCGCGGTCCAGAAGGCGGAGGAGTTCGCGAAGAAGGTCGTGAAGATCCGCAGCGGCGGTCGACGCGGTCTGTTCGGGAAGAAGACGCCGGCCACCGGTGCCGGTCTCTACCTCGACGGCGGCTTCGGCGTCGGCAAGACCCACCTCCTGGCCTCGATCTTCCACAGCGTCCCGTCGCCCAAGGCGTTCGGCACGTTCGTGGAGTTGACGCACGTCGTCGGCGCCCTCGGCTTCAACAAGGCCGTCGAGCAGCTGTCCGACCACAGCGTCCTGTGCATCGACGAATTCGAACTCGACGACCCGGGCGACACCATGCTGGTCTCCCGCCTGCTGTYGGAGTTGTCGGCTCGCGGCGTGTCCATCGTGGCGACATCGAACACGCTGCCCGGCCAGCTCGGTGAGGGCCGATTCGCCGCACAGGACTTCCTGCGGGAGATCAAGAAGCTCGGCTCCATCTTCGAGACGATCCGCGTCGACGGACCCGACTACCGCCACCGCGACCTGCCGCCGGCCCCGGACCCGATCTCCTCGGAGGAGCTCGCCGAGCGCGCCGACAGCATCCCCGGCGCCACGCTCGACGACTTCGACGCGCTGTGCAAGCACCTCAGCACGCTGCACCCGTCCCGCTACAACAAGCTGGTCGCGGGTATTCCGGCCGTGTTCCTGGACGGCGTCCACCCCGCCGAGGACCAGTCGGTCGCGCTGCGGCTGGTGGTCCTCGCCGACCGCCTCTACGACGCGAGCATCCCGGTCACCGTGGCCGGGGCCAAGCTCGACGCGATCTTCACCCCCGAGATGCTGGCCGGCGGGTACCGGAAGAAGTATCTGCGTGCCACGTCGCGCCTGCTGGCGCTCTCGCGTTTCGAGGTCGCGGCGAGCTGACCCGGCCGCTACAGCGCCCGCTGCATCACGAAATCGTGGTGCAGCTGGGTGCCGACGACGAACGTCTTCGTTCCGACCTGCGCGAATCCGTGCTTCGCGTAGAAGCGCTGGGCTCGCACGTTCTCCTGGTTCACGCCCAGCCACAGCCCGGCGCACCCCGCCGCGACCGCGCGTTCGACGATCGCATCCATCAGCGCGGACGCGACACCGGTCCCGTGATTGCCGGGCAGCACATACAGCTTGCTGATCTCGGTGGTCGGCCGCAGGGTCACGACCCTGCCGACGTCCGGGTCGGCGGGTTCCCCGTCGATCAGCATCGCGTAGCCGACGATCGCCCCGCCGTGCGTGACCTTGAGGACGGTGCGGTCGGGGTCGGTGAGGTACTCGGAGAACCGCTCGGCGGACAGCACGTCGTCGATGAACGTGGCGATGTCGTCCTGCGTCGCCCCGGGCGGGCACGCGAGGGGGAACGTCGCCGCGGCGACGTCGGCGATCGCTTCGGAATCCCAGATTCCCGCCGGGTCGATTTCGACAGTCACAGCTGATCCACCGCGTCCTTCGCTTCCCGAAGTGTCATCCCCGTACTGTCCCGCAGCAGGCCGGCCGCCGCAACGGTCCGGCCGTACTCGACCGTGGCCTTCGCGTGCCGCACGCCGATTCCGTCCCGTGCGACGAGAAGCTTGATCGCCTCGGTGGTCCGGCCCCGGTCCAGGAGGCACGTCACCTCGTCCCGGGTGGCGTCGTCGAGTTGCCGCCACGTCGATGCGGGATGCAGGTCGGGTGGGGTGTGCGAGCCGCCACGACAGGACCGCGACGAGACCAGAACCGCGATGTAGACGTTTCCCACCGCGATCACGAACCATCCCCAAGTCGGCATGACCTAAGTAGAACATCTGCTGTCAGTCGCGATCCGGGGCCCACTTGGATTGCTCGTCGCGGTCCCGGTCCGGGGCGAACGCGGGCGCGAGGAGCAGGAGCCCGACCGCGAACAGGAGCGGGACCACGAACCCGATCCGCAGGCTGGTCGCGGCGGCGACGCCGCCGATGATCGCTCCGCCCACGAGGGTTCCCGCGTAGTTGAACAGGTTGATCCGCGCCACGACGTCGTCGACCTGTCCGGCGGGCGCCAGTCGTCCGGCGGCGCTGAAGCACAGGGGAGCGACGACCGGGACACCGAGGCCCACGACGAGGAATCCTCCGATGGCGACGGCCGGGGACCCGGCGAACACGACGACCGCCATTCCGGCGACACCGACCGCCGAACCCGCACGGACGACGGCGATCTCGCCGTACTTCGCGACCCAGAAGTCGCCGCTGAGCCGCGACACCAGGGCCGCGCACTGGTACGCGGCCAGGGCCAGCGCAGCGGTGCCCGCATCCGCGAGCAGCACATTCCTGACGTACAGCGCGGACCAGTTCGCGACACCGAAATCGATGGCATAGAACAACGCCATCGCGGTACCGAGTGCGAGCAGGGCGCGGATCGGAACCGGAACGGCCACAGGGCCGGTCGCCGGTGCGGCGGTGCCCGCCGGTTCCCGGCGGCGGAGGAGCCGGGGCCCGCAGCCGGCCAGACCGGCGGTCACGACGAACGCCGCCGTCAGCTGGTCGGCGGCGACACCCACGCCGAGTGCCGACGTCGCGGCGACGAAGAGCGCGCCCGCAATGGCGCCGACACTCCACACCGCGTGGAACGACGACAGGATGAAGCGGCCGTAGGCGTGCTGGATCGTCACCGCCTGCATGTTGGCGGCGGCGTCGACGATGCCGAGTCCGGCGCCGTACGCGGACAGGCAGACGAAGAAGGCGGCGGTGTTCGGGCTGAAACCGAGCACCCCGCCTGCGGCCGCGATCGTCGCGAGCCCGAGTTGCAGTGCCGTCCTGCTGGAGAATCGGCGGGCCAGGTGCTCGGCGAGGATGCTGCCCGCCCCGGCGATGAGGGACACGGTCACGACGGCGACCACGATGACCGTGTCGTCGAACCCGAATCGGTCCTGGTACTGCGGCAGCTGGGTGAGGACGGCTGCGAGGAGAAAACCCTGCAGTCCGAAGGCGGCCGCGGCGGCGATCCGTGCCGATCGGTGGTCGGTGGACACTTCCGCGCGTGGTGGATCCGTCATGGGGCCGGCCTTCGATCGTGGACATCCGATGATTGGACGAGTGTCCAATACTTTGCGGGGATGCGCAGCGTTCTCCGGATCGGCGGGCGATATGTCCGAAAGCGACGGTCGGTGAGGTGCCCGGAACAAGACTGAGCCCCAGCCTTGGATGGGGGGTCATGGCTGGGGCTCATTGCCATCGGGGGGGTGGATGGCAAGTTCGACGATACATGAGGAATTCCTCACGTTCCAGAAGCAGGGGTAACGATTTCGTCACCCGACCGTCGCCGGCACTACCGCACGCACCGGGGTTGTCTCGGCGGACGGTTGTCGCTTACAGTGTCCTCCATGCAGCGCATCCTCGTAGTTCTCCGCCGTAGCGGGGTCTGATACGGACCGACCCCTCGCTGCGGGTCGTTGAGCTACGCGTTGGTCCTCCCTCCTTTCAGGAAGACCACGAGAATGAGCGCCAACACTTCTTTCGCTTCGACCTTTCCCTCGTCGGCACCGGCCGCCGACCCGTTCGCCGCCCRCCACGGCAAGTCGCTGCCGTCGGAACTCCGCACCGAGGCCGCCGGAATGGCCTGGAAGGCGTTCGACACCGTCTACGCGCCGTCCAACGGCCCGTTCCGCCTGGGTAGCTGGTCGGAAACGAAGACCGGACCCGGAATGTGGGATTTCGAAGCTACCCTCGGCATCGGCGAATCGATCTGCAAGACCGGTGCGAGCGCGCCCGGCCCCGTCGCCGCCATGACCTCGATGCTGTACGACGCGGGGTGTGCGATGGAGATCCTGTCTTTCCATCAGCACGAGATCGGGCACCGCACAGCGACCTTCCTGCTGTGTGAGAGTGCCGGCATCCGGCTCTGGGCGATGGGAATCGGGGAGTCCGGCACGGAATCGACTCTGCGGGCGATGATCTCCGGCGCCAACCGGCTCCGGCCCGCCTGACGCACAACGACGTGCGGCCCCGGTCTGTGACCGGG
>NZ_JBFUHV010000151.1:0-22111 GCF_056402215.1 Rhodococcus sp. P4_B6
GCTGTGGTGCAGTGTGATTCGTTGCGGTTGGTGTTCTGTTCGGGGGAGGCGCTGACGCCGGAGCAGGTGTCGCGGTTCCGGGCGGTCAGTGGTGCGGGTCTGCACAATTTGTACGGGCCGACGGAGGCTGCCGTCGACGTGACGTACTGGGAGACCGGTGCGTCGGACACGCTGTCGGTGCCGATCGGTCGTCCGGTGTGGAACACGCAGGTGTATGTGCTCGATGCCCGGTTGCATCCGGTGCCGAACGGGGTGGCGGGGGAGCTGTATCTGGCGGGTGACCAGTTGGCGCGGGGGTACCTCGGTCGCGTCGATCTCACCTCGGATCGGTTCGTGGCGAATCCGTTCGTCGCGGGTGGGCGGATGTATCGGACGGGGGATCTGGTGCGTCGCCGGGCCGACGGGGCGTTGGAGTATCTGGGTCGTACGGATTTCCAAGTGAAGTTGCGGGGGCAGCGGATCGAGTTGGGGGAGATCGAGTCGGCCCTGGAGGCGCACCCGGATGTGGTGCAGGCGGTCGTGGTGGTGCACCGGGACGAACGCGACGAGGAAGCCCTCGTCGCCTATCTGGTGGGACGGCGCGCGGCCGAGTGGTCCGACGTGCGCGCACACCTGTCGACCYGGGTCCCGTCGTACATGATTCCGGCGCAGGTCGTGCACCTGGACACCCTCCCGCTGTCGGTCAACGGCAAACTCGACCGCAAGGCCCTGCCCGCACCGGAGGTCCGCTCCGCCGCCGCCGAGTACCAGCCCCCACGGACCGCGGCCGAACGGGCCGTCGCCACCGTGTTCGGCGAGGTCCTCGGCATCGACCGGGTCGGAGCCACGGACAGCTTCTTCGACCTCGGAGGCAACTCCCTGATCGCCACCCGGGTCGCGTCCGCGCTCGGGTCCGAACTGGGCATCGACTTCCCGCTGCAGTGGATGTTCACCGACCCCACGCCGCGGTCGCTGGGGCAGCGCATCCAGAACGCGGCGACCGACGGAGTGCACGGCGCCGGCGCCTCGCTCGACGTGCTGCTCCCGATCCGCACCCGAGGGACGGCGGAGCCGCTGTTCTGCGTCCACCCGTTCATCGGGCTTGCCTGGAGCTATGCCGGGCTGAGCCGGGAACTGACCGAGGACCGGCCGATCTACGGGCTGCAGTCGCCGGCGCTGACCGAGGACGAGCCGCACCCGGAGACGATCACCGACTTCGCGGATCGCTACGTCCGGGAGATCCGCTCGATCCAGCCGCACGGCCCGTACCACCTGGTGGGCTGGTCGCTGGGCGGGGTCATCGCTCACGAGATGGCAGTGCAGTTGCAGGCGGCGGGCGAAGAGGTGCGTCTACTCGGACTCCTCGACAGCTACGTCGGACTCGACCGCAGCGTGGAGAACACCGCGACCACCGCGGATCTCCTCGGCGGTGCCGGCCTGGACCTGCCCGACGACGGTGTTCTCGACGAACTCGCGCCCGGCGGGCAGTTCGACGCCGAGCGGGCGGCCGCGCTGCTCCGGGTCGTCGGCGGTCCGCTGGCGGCGCTCACCGCCCCGGAACTCGACCGGATCTACGGCAACGCGCTGCGGGCCCCCGACCTCATCGACGGACACCGCCCGAGAATGTTCGACGGCGAACTGGTGTTCTTCACCGCCGCCCTCGACGACGGCTTCCACGTCGACCCGGTGACCTGCTGGGGCCCGTTCGTGCGCGGAAGGATCGACGAGCACCCGGTGGACGCGACGCACTGGACGATGACGACACCGGACGCTCTCGCCGCGATCGCGCCGCACCTCGAGCGTTCGCGGCGCCGGCCGCGGCACGCCGCGCCCGACACCGGCAGGGACACCGACCCGGACGACAGCGAGAACCGGCCGCACTCGGTGCGATGACCGCACTCCGCCGCCGCTCAACCGACCGCAAGGTTTGGTTTGGGCGGTGATGGGGAAATACCACGAAATGTGAGCGGTTGTAGTGGAAATGAGCGGTTGACCACCCGGAACATCGTGAACGCCGGACCTGCCGTGGTTTCAGGGTGCCGGTTTCATACCCCAGGTGTGAGATTTGCCCGAAGAGAAGACCAAACCCTTGACTCCGCCGTACCGAATAGTAGATTGAGAGCGGTCATGTGACCTACCTCTCACACGGTATGGAAGCCCGGGAGGTCGGTCATACGTGGTTTCTTCGACTGCGTGTTCGGGGCGTGACGCTCGGTGCTTGGTGTGCTCGGAATGTAACGCGCCCGCGTTCAGCAGATCGGAGTACTTGGATGAGTCCTGTCGAGACGGTGACCAGCCCAGTGGCCTACAGAAGCTTGTCCGTGTCGAACATCCCGTCCCCGCCCAAAATGGGGTCGCAGGCACCCCGGACCGCGCCGAAGGCGGGGTCGCACACCCCCCGGACGCGGCGAACGCCGCCCCGGCAGAGCCGAGACGGCGTTCGTACGGTTCGGTGGCCTGTGTCAGGCTCCGCGGCGCTTCGCCTTCAGCAGGTCGAGGCGCTCCTTCAGCAGCTCTTCCAGTTCCTCCTTGGAACGGCGTTCGAGCAGCATGTCCCAGTGGGTACGCGGCGGCTTGACCTTCTTGGCCTCGGGCGCCGTGCCCTCGACCAGGGTTCCCTCGAGGCCGTTGCGGCACAGCCACGTACCGGGGATCTCGGCATCGTCGGCGAAGGGAATGTCGAAGACCTCACCGTTGTCGCACCGGTACTTGGCCATCCGACGGGGCGCGAGGTCGTGGTCACGGTCGGTCTCGTAGCTCACCGCTCCGAGTCGACTCCCTCGAAGTACGCGATCTGCCATGGTTGTGTCCTCTCCTCGTTCGTCTCCGCGCGAGCACGCCTGGACCAGCACCAAGCGTTCACACTCATCTACAACGCCACGGCCTCCCGATTGGTTCCCGCACGCCGCGCAGATGCAACCTCGACATCTTACCGGGCGGGCTCGGGGGCGCCGCGCAGTAAGGTGGTCGACCATGACCAGCGCCTCCCGCAGACCGGATTCCTGTGTGTGGTGCGGACGCGAAGTGGCAGAGACGGGGATGGGCCGGCGTCGCCGGTACTGCCGCCAATCGTGCCGTCAACGCGCGTACGAGCAGCGCACCCAGGTCAAGGGCACCAGCATCCCAGCCGATGCGGTGGTGCTCACCTCGGAGGAAGCCTCCGCCATGGTCGACCGGGTTTTCCAGGTTCGATGTGCCGCCGAGGACGTGGCGACAGCCGTTGCCGAAGGTGCGGCGGCCCATGAGGTGGAGTCCCTGTGCGCCGACCTCGTGCAACTCGCACGTGAGGCCGAACGCTTCCGCTGAGCCTCGGACAGAGGCGGGGGAGCGTGGGACGCACTCTGCTCGACCGGTCCGACCGTCGCCGATCGATGGCGATTCCGATACGAACATCACGAATCGACGCACACCGGGCCCACACGTACAGCACGATCAGTACAGCGTGGGAGACCGGCGTCGGTTGGTCCGTCTCACGCGCAGGACTTGCGCATCCAAGGTCTTCTACCCGCTGGGGGAACGAGATGACGAGTGTGAATTCGCCGCAGCCGAATAACGGCGCCGAAGATGTGAACGTTCCCGAAGGGGCCTTCCCGCTCTCCTCGGTGCAACGGAGCATGTGGTTTGCCCAACAACTGAGCCCCACGGTCCCCAAGTTCATCGCGCAGTACATCGAGTTGCGGGGCGAGATCGACCTGGACCTGCTGAGCGATGCCGCAGTGCGGGCCGGTCAGGAGTTCCAGTCGCCGTTCCTGCGTCTGCTCGACGTCGACGGGGAGCCCTATCAGGCGGTCGATTTCACGATCGACCCGTCGATCGGGTTCCTCGACTTCCGCGGCGAGGACGAGCCGATGTCTGCCGCGCAGGCGTGGATCGACGAGGACTACGCGACACCTCTGCGGTTGACCCGGGACCGGCTCGTCGAGATGAACGTCCTGCAGGTCGGTGAGCAGCACTACCTGTGGTACACCAGGATTCATCACGTCGCCCTCGACGGGTACAGCGGCATGACCATGGTGAACCGGATCGCGGCGCTGTACACGGCGGCGATCGAGGGCACCGAACCGGAACCGAACCGTGCGCTGGACCTGCGCGAGCTGTACGCACTCGACCAGAAGTACCGGAAGTCGACCCGGTTCGAGAACGACCGGTTGTACTGGGCCGAACGGATAGTCGGCATCGAGCACGGGTCGACGCTCGCCACCCACGACGCCCCCGCGGCGGCGAAGAGCAGGCTCGAGAGCGCGAAGATCTCCGAATCCGCGCTGGGTTTCCTCGGCGAGTCGGATCAGCGGGTCGGTGCCACGTCGGCGGCCGTCCTGCTCGCGGGGTTCGCCTGCTATCTGTCCCGCATGACGGRCAGGCGGGACGTGCTCATCAACCTGCCGGTGTCGGCGCGCACCACGGCGCCGCTGCAGCGGTCCGGCGGCATGCTCGTCAACGTCGCGCCGCTGCGGATCACCGTCCGCCCCGAGGACACGGTGACCGAACTCGTCCAGCGGACGCAGCTCGAACTGATGGGTGCGCTGCGTCATCAGCGGTGCAGCCTCGAGGACATCCGCCGCGACGCCGGACTCGCGGGGACCGCGGAGGGTCTCGCCGGCCCGATGGTGAATGTCATGCTGTTCCACCAGGCGTTCACGCTGGGCTCCGTCAACGGCGAGTACCACATCGTGACGTCGGGCCCGGTGGACGACTTGCTGGTCAACATCTATCAGAGCGGCGACGGCCAGACACTGCTCGATTTCCGCGGCAACCCCAACCGGTACGGCGCGGAGGAGCTGCGCGCGCACCACCGCCGGTTCGTGGAACTGGTCGAAGAATTCGTCACCGCGGAGCCGCAGACGCGGACCGCCGACATCCACGCCGAGAGCGCGCGCCTCGGTGCGCGGTTCCTCGAACGGGAGTCCCAGCTCGAGTTCTGGAAGCGGGAGCTGGCGGGCCTGCCCGAGGTGACGGCGCTGCCGCTGGACCGGCCGCGCCCGGCTGAGCGGGCCGGCGCGGGCGAGGTCGTCGGGTTCGCCGTCGACGCCGGCGTGCAGCACCGCGTGGCACTGCTGGCCGAGGAGGCGGGCACCGGGATCTTCACCGCGCTGCATGCCGCGCTGGCCGTGTTGCTGGGCCGGCTGGGTGACACCGACGACGTCGTGGTCGGAACACCGATCGTCGGGCGCGACACGACCGACTCCGAAGACCCGGAAGCCGGAGCGTTCTTCAACAAGGCGGTCCTGCGGTCGCAGGTGGACGGGGCGTCGTCGTTCGTCGACCACCTGAGCCGGGTCCGGGACGCCGACCGGGCCGCGTTCTCGCACGCGGCGCTGCCGTTCGACGATCTCGTCGCTGCCGTGGTGGCCGAACCCGACCCGTCGCACACGCCGCTGTTCCAGGTGATGTTCGAGTTCACCGACGGCGGCCATCCGCACGACTCCTCGGGGACCGTGACGGTCAGCCCGATCCAGCGTGAACACCGAGCCCTGGGGCTGGATCTCGTGTTCTCCCTCACCGAATCGGAGACCGGCGGCATCAACGGCCGGCTGCGGTACGCGAAGGACGTGTGGGACCGCGACAGCGCGGAGGCAATCGCCGCCCGCTTCGTCCGCATCCTGCAGTCGGTGACGGCGGATCCGGCCGCGCCGATCGGGGACGTCGACCTCCTCGAACCGGCCGAGTACGCGGAACTCGCACCGGTGCGCGACGAGCCCGCGGTGGAGCCCCGCACGCTTCCCGCACTGCTCGCCGGTGCCGTCGCGGCGGGCGGCGACGGGGACGCCCTCGTCTACGAGGGGCGCACCCTGACCTACGCCGAACTCGACGAGCAGTCGAACCGACTCGCCCGCATGCTGATCGGGCACGGGGTGGGGCCGGGTTCGGTTGTGGCGCTGGCGATCGCGCGCTCGATCGAATCGGTGCTGGCCACCTGGGCGGTCGCGAAGTCCGGGGCCGCGTTCGTCCCGGTCGACCCGAACTACCCGGCCGACCSCATCGAGCACATGCTCACCGATTCCGGTGCGGTCGTCGGTCTCACCGCCATAGCGCACCGCTCGTCGCTGCCGGCGATCACGCCGTGGCTGGTGATGGACGACGCGTCGTTCGGGCGGGAGACGGAACAGCACGCCGCCGGCGCGATCACCGACGCCGACCGCCTCCGGCCGTTGCGGACGGCGGATCCGGCCTACCTGATCTACACGTCCGGCTCCACCGGTACTCCCAAGGGTGTGGTCGTCACCCATGTCGGTCTGGCGAACTTCGCCGAGGACGAGCGGCAGCGGTTCGACGTCACCGCCGGGTCGCGCACCCTGCACTTCTCCTCCCCGAGTTTCGACGCGTCGATCCTGGAACTGCTTCTCGCCGTGGGCGCAGGCGCCACGATGGTGGTGGCACCGTCGACGGTGTACGGCGGTACCGAACTCGCCGACCTGTTGCGCCGCGAACGGGTGACGCACGCGTTCGTGACGCCGGCCGCGCTGGCATCCGTCGATCCCACCGGACTCGACCACATCCGGTGCGTCGTCACCGGTGGTGAGAGCTGTCCTCCTGCGCTGGTGCAGCAGTGGGCGCCGGGTCGCGTCATGTTCAACGCCTACGGTCCCACCGAGGCCACCGTCGTCGCGAGCGTCGCGGGACCGCTGACGGTCGGCGAACCGGTGACGATCGGCCGCCCGTCCCGCGGTTGCGGTCTGCTGGTGCTCGATTCGCGGTTGCACCCCGTCCCCGCCGGGGTGCCCGGCGAGCTGTACATCACCGGCGACGGTGTGGCACGCGGGTACCACAACCGGTCGGTCCCGACGGCCGAGCGGTTCGTCGCCGACCCGCAAGGGACACCCGGTGAGCGGATGTACCGCACCGGCGACCTGGCCCGGTGGAACGCCGCCGGACAGCTGGAGTACCTCGGCCGCACCGACTTCCAGGTGAAGATCCGCGGATTCCGCATCGAACTCGGCGAGATCGACGCCGTCGTCCGCTCGCACCCGAGCGTGGCGTTCGCGACCACCGTCGGCCGCACCGCACCGTCCGGCGACACGGCACTGGTGACGTACGTGCTGCCCGTGGACGGCGCGCAGATCGTCGTCGGCGACATCCTCGAACACGCCGCCGCCGCGCTGCCCGCGCACATGGTGCCCGCCAGGGTGATGGAGCTCCTCGAGGTCCCGCTGACCCCGGCGGGCAAGCTCGACCGGAAGGCGTTGCCGGAACCACAGTTCGAGGCGACGTCCACCGTCTACCGGGCGCCGGTGACCCCGACCGAGATGCAGATCGCGGAGGTGTTCGCGACGCTGCTCGGAGTCGAGCGCATCGGCGTCGACGACAGCTTCTTCGACCTCGGTGGCGACTCCCTCGTCGCGACCCGCGTGGTGTCCCGGGTGAACACTGCCCTCGGCACGGAGATCGGGGTGCTGGATCTGTTCGAGGCGCCCAGCGTCGCGTTGCTCAGCGCCCGCGTCGACGCCGCCGGGCCCCGCACCTCCGCCCGCCCCGTGCTCGCGCCGCGGCCCGGATCCGGCCCGGTGCAGGTGTCGCTGGCGCAGCAGCGGATGTGGTTCATCAACCAGTTGGACACCGGATCTCCCGCGTACAACATTCCCGTCGGCATCCGGCTGCGCGGCACGCTCGACGTGGAGGCGTTGCGGACCGCGGTGAGCGATGTCCTCACCCGCCACGAATCGCTGCGGACCGTGTTCCCGAACACCCCCAACGGTCCGATCCAGGTAGTGCTGCCGGTCGCGGAGGTGAGCCCGCACCTCGACGCAGTCGAGGTCGCCGAGAGCGAACTCGAATCCCGCCTGATCGCCGACGCCGCAACCGGATTCGACGTCACCGTGGAACCGCCGATCCGGGCGGAACTCTACCGGACGGCGACCGAGGACCACGTGCTGGTGTTCGTGGTGCACCACATCGCCGCCGACGGCCTGTCGATGACGCCGCTGACCCGGGACGTGATGGTGGCCTACCACGCCCGCGCCGCCGGCGAGGCCCCGCAGTGGGCGCCGCTGGAGGTGCAGTACGCCGATTTCGCGGTGTGGCAGCGCGAACTGCTGGGATCCTCCGACGATCCGACGAGTCTGCTGTCCCGGCAGCTGGCGTTCTGGGCCCGCACCCTCGACGGTGCCCCCGAGGTCATGGATCTGCCGACGGATCGCCCGCGCCCGGCCCGGCAGTCGATGATCGGCGCCACCGCCGACTTCACGATTCCGGCACGCATCCACACCGCGCTGCTCGACATCGCGGGCGCGAACGACGCCAGCCTGTTCATGGTGGTGCACGCGGCGCTCGCGGTCCTGCTGTCCCGGTCGTCCGGGTCGGCCGACGTGTCGATCGGATCCCCGGTCTCCGGCCGGGGAGAACGGCAACTCGACGACGTCGTCGGCATGTTCGTCAACACCGTGGTCCTGCGCACCACCGTCGACCCCGATCGCAGCTTCCCCGAGATCCTCTCGCACACCCGCTCCGTGGATCTGGAGGCGTTCAGCAACACCGATCTGCCCTACGAGCGGCTCGTGGACGAACTGAAACCGACGCGCTCCGAAGCACATTCACCGCTGTTCCAGGTGATGCTGGTGCTGCAGGGATTCGCGAACACCAGGCTCGAGCTGCCCGGACTCGACGTGGAGGTCGAGGCACTCGAGACCGGTGCCGCCAAGTTCGATCTCCAGGTCATCCTCACCGAGCACATCGAGGACTCCGGCGCCCCGGGCGCGATCGACGTCCAGTTCTCCTACGCGTCGGAACTGTTCGACCCGCCGACGATGACGGCGCTGGCCGCACGGTTCGTCACCCTTCTCGAGACCATCACCGCCGGGTCGGACGCGAAAGTCGGCGACCTCGACCTGATCGGCGCGGACGAGACGCACCGGATGCTCGAGCAGTGGATCGCCACCGACGTTCCCGTCCCGGACCCGGCGACCCTGGTCAGCCTGTTCGAGTCGCAGGTGGCCCGCACCCCGGACGCCGTGGCCGTGGTGTTCGCCGAAGAGGAACTGCTCTACGCGGAGTTCGACGCCCGCGCCAACCGGCTGGCCCGCGAACTCCTCGCCCGCGGCGTCGGACCCGAATCCCGGGTGGCCGTCGCGCTGCGCCGTTCCCTGGAACTGATGATCGCGATCTATGCGGTGGAGAAGACCGGGGCCGCGTACGTGCCGCTCGACCCCGACCATCCGGCGTCGCGGATCGCGTACGTGATCGAGAGCGCCGAACCCGCCTGCGTTCTCACCGCCTCCCGCGATCGGTGCGAGGGCGTCGACAGCGCGGACGCCGCTGTGATCGAGATCGACACCCTGAACCTGTCCCGGCGGCCCAGCACCCCGATCACCGACGCGGAGCGGGGCGGTCCGATCCACCCCGATTCGACCGCCTACGTGATCTACACGTCCGGGTCGACGGGCAGGCCCAAGGGCGTCGCCGTCAGTCACCGGGCGATCGCGAACCGGCTGCTGTGGATGCAGGACACGTACCGGATGGATCACACGGACGTGGTGTTGCAGAAGACGCCGGTCACGTTCGACGTGTCCGTGTGGGAACTGTTCTGGCCCCTCGAGGTCGGTGCGCGACTCGTCCTCGCCGCGCCGGACGGTCACCGGGACCCGACGTACCTGTCCCACATCATCGCCGACCACCAGGTCACCACCATGCACTTCGTGCCGTCGATGCTCGCCGTGTTCACGGCGGGCGCCGAACCGGAACTGTGCGGTTCGCTGCGCCAGGTGTTCTGCAGTGGTGAGGCCCTCCCGCCGGCCACTGCCGACAGTTTCCGCGAATTCGGATCCGCGGCGCTGCACAACCTGTACGGCCCGACCGAGGCCGCCGTGGACGTCACCTTCTGGGAGTGCACGGAAGGCGACCGGGCCTCGGTTCCGATCGGCGCACCCGTGTGGAACACGCAGCTGTACGTCCTCGACTCCCGGCTGCATCCGGTGCCGGTCGGGGTGCACGGCGAGCTGTATCTGGCCGGCGTTCAGCTGGCCCGCGGTTACGTCGGTCGCAGTGACCTGACGTCGGACCGGTTCGTGGCGAATCCGTTCGGCGCACCGGGACAGCGGATGTACCGCACCGGTGACGTGGTCCGCTGGCGGGCCGACGGCAACATCGAATACATCGGCCGCCGCGACTTCCAGGTCAAGCTCCGTGGACAGCGCATCGAACTCGGCGAGGTGGAGGCGGCCGTGCTGGCGCACCCGTCGGTGGCGCAGGCCGTCGTCACGGTGCACCGCAGCGAGGCCACCGGCGAAAGCCTCGTCGGCTACGTGATCCCCGTGGCGGGCGCCGACATCGACACCGCGGTCGTGCGCGACGCGGCGGCGGAGGCGCTGCCCGCCTACATGGTGCCGACCCGCATCATCGTGCTCGACCGGTTCCCGCTCGGCGCGACCGGAAAGCTGGATCGCGGCGCGCTGCCCGAGCCGGAGTTCCTCAGCCCGTCAGCGGAATTCGTCACGCCGCGCAACCCGATCGAGGAGATCCTCGCGTCGATCTTCGCGGACCTGCTCGACGCACCCCGCATCGGCGTGTACGACAGCTTCTTCGACCTCGGCGGCAACTCGCTGGTGGCCACCCGGCTGGTGGCGCGGGTCAACGCCGCGCTCGGCAGCCGGATCGGGGTCCGGGA
The DNA here is from genome assembly GCF_056402215.1 of Rhodococcus sp. P4_B6. Classification (NCBI taxonomy): domain Bacteria; kingdom Bacillati; phylum Actinomycetota; class Actinomycetes; order Mycobacteriales; family Nocardiaceae; genus Rhodococcus; species Rhodococcus sp. P4_B6. Next base: position 10,577 of record NZ_JBFUHV010000151.1, read on the forward strand.
GATCTTCGACGCCCCGACCGTCGCGACGCTGGCCACCCGGATCGAGTCCGAGGCCGTGCAGGGCGCCGAACGTCCGCCGCTGGTGGCCGGGGTGCGCCCCGACCACCTGCCGGTCTCGCTGGCGCAGAAGCGCATGTGGTTCATCAACCAGTTCGACCTCGATTCGCCGGCCTACAACATCGCGCTCGCGGTGCGGCTGACCGGCGACCTCGACGAGGACGCGATGCAGGACGCCGTCGCCGACGTGATGGACCGGCACGAGTCGCTGCGCACCCGGTTCCCGATGGTGGAGGGCGAACCCCTCCAGGTGATCCTGCCGACCGAGGACGTGGTGCCGGATCTGTCGCCGATCGATTCGACGGAAGAGCAGCTGCCCGAGCATATTTCGCGGCTGGCGGGCGCCGGATTCGACGTCACGGTGTCGGTGCCGGTGCGCGCAGCCCTGTTCCGCACGGATCCCGGCGAGCACGTTCTCGTCATCGTCGTCCACCACATCAGCGCCGACGGCTTCTCCATGGCCCCGCTCGCGCGGGACGTGATGACCGCCTACGCGGCCCGCACCGGGGGCCAGGCACCGGACTGGACGCCGCTGCCGGTGCAGTACGCCGACTTCGCGCTGTGGCAGCACCGGGTGCTCGGCAACGCCGACGACCCGGACAGCCTGCTCGCCGCCCAGCTCGACTACTGGACGCACACGCTCGCCGGGCTTCCGGAACTGCTCGCGCTGCCGACGGACCACCCGCGCCCGACGCAGCAGTCGATGCGCGGCGGCATCCACTCCTTCAGCATCGACCAGCAGATCCACAGCCGGTTGATCACGACCGCCCGCGAACACAATTCGAGTGTGTTCATGGCTGTCCACGCCGCGCTGGCCGTGTTGCTGGCCCGGTTGGGCGACACGGACGACGTGGCAGTGGGCACCCCGATCGCCGGCCGCGGCGACGCCGCCCTGGACGACATGGTCGGCATGTTCGTCAACACCCTGGTGCTGCGCACCCCGGTCGAACCGTCCGGCACGTTCACCGACCTGCTGTCCACGGTCCGCGACACCGACCTGAACGCGTTCCACCACGCGGATCTGCCGTTCGAGCGGCTGGTCGACGCGATCTCGCCGGAACGCGCGACGTCGCATTCGCCGCTGTTCCAGGTGGTGCTCGAGTTCCGCAACAACGAGCGGCCGCGGCTGGAGCTGCCCGGGTTGACCGTCACCGGCCTCGACCTGGCCACCGACATCTCCAACTTCGACCTGCAGCTCACACTGACCGAGGAATTCGGGGTGTCGGGGGAGCCCGCCGGGATCTCCGCGGCATTCACGTACGCGTCGAGTCTGTTCGACGCGTCCACGATCGCCGGTTTCGCCGACTACCTGCAGCGGATCTTCGACGCGGTGACGTCCGAGCCGGGCATCGCGGTCGGTGACATCGACCTGATGGTGGCGTCCGAGCGTGCGGCGCTCACCCCGGTGATGGACGGTCCCGACGCCGAACCGCGGACCCTGCCCGAACTCCTCGCGTCGGCGGCGTCCGTGGACCCGAAGGCGGCCGCGCTGTCCTACGAGGGCAGCGAGGTGACGTACCGGGAGCTCGACGAACGGTCGAACCGTCTCGCCCGCCTGCTGATCGGGCGGGGCATCGGCCCCGAATCGGTGGTCGCGCTGGCGATGGCACGTTCGCCCGAGTCGGTGCTGTCGCTGTGGGCGGTCGCCAAGACCGGCGCCGCGTTCGTGCCGGTCGACCCGAACTATCCGACCGACCGGATCGTTCACATGCTCAGCGACTCCGGTGCGGCGCTCGCGCTCACCGTCGCCGAGTTCCGACCCACCCTGCCGGACTGCACCCCGTACGTCGTGGTCGACGCACCCGGCTTCGACGACCAGGTGAGTGCGCACTCCGCCGCCGTCGTCACCGACGCCGACCGGACGCACCCGCTGGCGCTGGAGAACCCGGCCTACCTGATCTACACGTCCGGGTCCACCGGCACCCCGAAGGGGGTCGTCGTCACCCATCGCGGCCTGGCGAACTTCGCCACCGACGAACGCGTCCGGTTCGGGGTCACCCCGCGGTCGCGGACCCTGCACTTCTCGTCGCCGAGCTTCGACGCCTCGATCCTGGAACTGCTGCTGGCGGTCGGATCCGGCGCGACCATGGTGATTGCCCCGGCCTCCGTCATCGGCGGCGCCGAACTCGCCGACGTGCTCCGCGAGGGCCGGGTCACGCACGCGTTCATCACCCCGGCGGCCATGGCATCCGTGGACCCCGCGGGCCTCGACCAGCTCGAGTGCGTCGCCACCGGTGGTGACGTGTGCCCGCCGGAGCTGGTGGCGCAGTGGGTGACCGGCGGCAGGCGGATGTTCAACGCCTACGGACCCACCGAGGCGACGGTCGTGTCGAGCGTGACCGGACCCATGCTGCCCGGTGAGGGCGTCACCATCGGCCGTCCGCCCATGGGCACCGGCGAGATGGTGCTCGATTCCCGCCTGCACCCGGTGCCCAACGGGGTGACCGGAGAACTGTACGTCACCGGTTCCGGTCTGGCCCGCGGCTACAAGGACCGGGCGGGCACCACGGCGGAGCGGTTCGTCGCCAACCCGTACGGCGGCCTCGGTGCCCGCATGTACCGGACCGGCGACCTAGCCCGCTGGAACACCGACGGCCAGCTCGAGTACCTGGGCCGCAGCGACTTCCAGGTGAAGATCCGGGGGTTCCGCATCGAACTCGGCGAGATCGAGAACGCCCTCACCCGCTACCCGGGCGTCGCCCGCTCGGTGGTGTCCGCGCACAAGGGCAGCACCGGCGCCAACCGGCTCGTCGGCTACCTCGTCCCCACGGCGGGCGCGGAACTCGACCCGGAGGCCGTCCTCGATTTCGTCGGCGGGTTCCTCGCGCCGTACATGGTGCCGTCCGCGCTGATCGTCCTCGACGAGTTGCCGCTCACCCCGGCAGGCAAGCTGGATCGCCGCGCGCTGCCCGAACCCGACTTCGGGGCCCGGGTGTCGACCGGCCGCGCGCCGGTGTCGGAGATGGAAGAGGTGCTCTCGACACTGTTCGCCGAGGTGCTCGGTCTGGAATCCGCCGGTGTCGAGGACTCGTTCTTCGCGCTCGGCGGCGACAGCATCATGTCGATCCAGCTGGTGGCCCGCGCGAAGGCCGCGGGCGTCGTGCTGACCCCGCGGGACGTGTTCGAGGCCAAGACTGTCGCCGGTCTCGCGGCGGTGGCGTCGTGGGTGGGCGCCGCCGACGTCGTCGTCCTCGACGAACTGCCCGGCGGCGGAGTCGGCGACATGCCGACCACCCCGATCACGAAGTGGCTGCTCGAACGGGGCGGCGAGTTCAACCGGATGTCGCAGTCCGCGCTGCTGACCGCGCCGCCGAACCTGCGCGAACTCGAACCGCTGATCGGCACGTTTCAGGCCGTCCTCGACCGGCACGACATGCTGCGCGCGCGGCTGATGGTCTCCGCCGACGAATCGCATCTCGCCGTCCGCCCGATCGGTGCGGTGGACGCGCAGGACCTGATCCGCCGGGTCGCGGTGTCCGCCGCCCCGGGAACACCGGCGTTCGCGGCCACCGTGATCGCGGAACTCGACGCCGCGCTGGACCGGCTCGATCCGGCGGCCGGGGTCATGATGCAGGTGGTGTGGTTCGACGCCGGGGAGTCCGGCGGCCGCCTGCTCGTGGTCGCGCATCACCTCGTCGTCGACGGTGTGTCGTGGCGCATCCTCGTCCCCGACCTCGCGACCGCGTGGGCGCAGATCTCGGCAGGCCAGGAACCGGTCCTCGACCAGGTCGGCACGTCCATGCGCCGGTGGGCGCACGGACTGGTCGACGAGGCGGCGAACCGGGCGGGCGAACTGGATCTGTGGCAGCGCATCCTCGACTGCGAGGACCCGCTCGTCGGCAGCCGTCCGCTCGACCCCGACGTCGACGTCAATGCGACCGTCGGCCGGGTCACGGTGCAGTTGCCCGCCGAGGTCAGCGAGGCCGTCCTCACGGCCCTGCCGGAAGCGATCCACGGCAGCGTCAACGACGGACTGCTCACCGCGCTGGCGATGGCGGTCACCCAGTGGCGGCGCACCCGCGGCCACACTCTGCACGGACGGTCCGTCGACGGAACCCTGGTGAGCCTCGAGGGCCACGGCCGTGAGGACCAGGTCGTGCCGGGCGCCGATCTGGGCCGCACGGTCGGCTGGTTCACGGCCATGTTCCCGGTGCGGCTCGACCTGTCGGGCATCGACCTCGACGACGCGTTCGACGGCGGCCGGGCCGCCGGGTCGGCGATCAAGGCGATCAAGGAACAGTTGCTGGCCATCCCGGACCACGGCATGGGTTACGGCATGCTGCGGTACCTCAACGCCGACACCGCACCGCTGCTCGCGGCCCGGTCGCTGCCGCAGATCAGCTTCAACTACCTGGGACGCTTCGCCGCCGACCTGTCCGAGGCGGCCACCCGCGCCGGCTGGACGCCGACCGGTGAAGTCGACATGGACCGGGCGCAGGACCTCGACACTCCGGTCACCTCGGCCATCGACGTCAACGCCGTCACCACCGAGGTCGACGACCGGCCTCAGCTGCGCGCCACCTGGGCGTACGCGGCCGGCGTCCTCACCGTCGCCGAGGTGCGCGAACTCGCCGAACTGTGGGTCCGGGCACTGACCGCGCTCACGACGTACGCGGCCCGCCCCGACGCCGGCGGTGTGACCCCGTCCGACCTCGAACTGGTCAGCCTCGACCAGGACGCCATCGACCGCATCGAGTCGCGCTTCCCGGCGCTGTCCGACATCTGGTCGCTGTCGCCGCTGCAGTCCGGACTGCTGTTCCACGCGTTGCTGGCCGACGAGTCGATCGACTCGTACACGGTGCAGGTGACACTCGAACTGCGCGGCGCCGTGTCGTCCCGCCTTCGGGTGGCCGGGCAGGCCCTGCTCGACCGGCACGCGAACCTGCGGGCGTCGTTCGTCTACGACGAGGGCGGCACCCCCGTCCAGGCGGTCCACGGATACGCGGAACTGCCGTGGACGGAGATCGACCTGTCCGCACTCGACGAGGAGAGCCGCGAAGCCGAGGTCCGGGAACTCCTCGACACCGACCGCCGCCGCGGGTTCGACATGGCCACCCCGCCGCTGCTGCGGTTCATGCTGATCCAGGTCGGTGCGGACGAGCAGCGCCTGATCATCACCAATCACCACATCCTGCTCGACGGCTGGTCGATGCCGCTGCTGATCCGCGACCTCCTGACCCTGTACGCCACGGAGGGGGACGCCACGGCGCTGCCGCGGGTGCATCCGTACCGCGACTACCTCGCGTGGATGTCGCACCGCAGCACCGAGGACTCCCTCGGGGTGTGGCAGCGCGCCCTCGCCGGAGTGGAGGAGCCGACGCTGCTCGCCCCGGCCGACGCCTCGGCCCAGAGCGACACGCAGTCCAGTGAACTGGTCGTCGAACTCGACGTCGACCGCACCGATCAGCTCAGTGTGCTCGCACGCGAACACGGCCTGACCCTCAGCACCCTGATCCGCACCGCGTGGGGAATCGTGCTGGGCGGCCTCGTCGGCCGCTCCGACGTCGTCTTCGGCGGGACGGTGTCGGGTCGGCCCCCGCAGATCGCGGGTATCGAGTCGATGGTCGGTCTGTTCATCAACACGCTCCCGGTGCGGGTGACCCTCGACCCCCGGGAAACGCTGGGGGAGCTGCTCGAACGCATCCAGGGCGAGCAGGCCGCACTGCTCGATCACCACTACGTCGGATTGACCGACATCCAGTCGGTGGCCGGTCCGGGCGCCGGCTTCGACACGCTGACCGTGTTCGAGTCCTACCCCGTCGACCGGGAGGGACTGACCGAGCAGACCGACATCGCCGGCATGCACGTCGTCGACGTGCACGACAGCGCGAACGCCGCGCACTACCCGCTCGCCCTGATCGCCTCGGCACACGAAAATCTGCAACTGAAACTCGAGTACGTCGAGGATCTGTTCGACCGGGCCGCGGTCGAGCGGATCGGCGACCGGATCGTCCGCGCGCTGATCGCGCTCGCCGAGCACCCCGGGATGAAGTTGGCGCAGCTGCGCCTGCTCACCGACGCCGAGGAAGCGGAACTGGTTCCGGCCCGCGGCAGGCCTGGCCGGTCCGTGCGCACACTGCCGCAGATGTTCGCCGAGACGGCCGCCGCGTCGGGCGACGCGACCGCACTGGTGTTCGGCGACCGCCGGATGTCCTACCAGGAACTCGACGAACGGTCCAACCAGCTCGCGCGGCTGCTCATCGGCCGCGGCGTCGGCCCGGAAGACATCGTGGCCCTGGGCATCTCACGGTCCATCGAATCGGTGCTCGCCGTGTGGTCGATCACCAAGACCGGCGCCGCGTTCGTTCCGGTCGACCCGACCTACCCGCGGGAGCGGGTCGAGCACATGGTCACCGACTCCGGGTGCACGTTCGGCGTGCGGGTGGCCGCCGATCGCGACCGGCTGCCCGCCGCGGTGGCGTGGCTGACCCTCGACGATGCCGAGACCGAAGCCGCCGTCGCGGCGATGTCCACCGACACCGTGACCGACGACGAACGCGTCGTGCCGCTGCGCTTCGCGCACCCGGCGTACGTCATCTACACGTCCGGGTCCACCGGCAAGCCGAAGGGTGTGGTGGTCAGCCACCGCGGTCTCGACAACTTCGCCGAGGAGCAGCGCACCCGCTACGCGACGGATTCGGCGTCTCGGGCCCTGCACTTCTCCTCGCCGAGCTTCGACGCCTCGGTCCTCGAATACCTGCTGTCGTTCGCCGTCGGCGCGACCATGGTGATCGTGCCCCCGTCCGTGTACGGCGGTGAGGAACTCGCGGAGCTGATCCGGGCCGAGGGTGTCACCCACGGGTTCGTCACCCCCGCGGCGCTGGCCTCCGTGGACCCCGAGGGTCTCGAGGTGTTCCAGAACGTGGTCGCCGGCGGCGAGGCCGTCCCGCCGGAACTGGTGACCCGCTGGGCGCCGGGGCGCACGCTGTACAACGGCTACGGCCCCACCGAGACCACCATCATGAGCAACCTCAGCGATCACCTGCAGGTGGGGGAGACCGTCACCATCGGCGCCCCCGTCCGCGGCGTGTCGGAGGTGATCCTCGACTCGCGGCTGCAACCGGTCTCCGTCGGCGTCGCCGGCGAACTCTACATCTCCGGTGAGGGCCTGGCCCGCGGCTACCACGCCCGCGCCGGGCTGACCAGCGAGCGGTTCGTCGCCAACCCCTACGGCGACCCGGGCGACCGGATGTACCGCACCGGCGACCTCGCGCGGTGGCGGCCCGACCACACGGTCGAATACCTGGGCCGCACCGACTTCCAGGTCAAGATCCGCGGCTTCCGCATCGAACTCGGCGACATCGACAGCGCACTCGCCGGGCACCCGTCCGTCGCGTTCGCCGTCACCCTCGGCCGCCCCGGTCCCGCCGGCGACACCGTGCTCGTCTCCTATGTGCTGCCGGAGGCCGAGTCGGTGCTCGAACCGCCGGAGCTGAAGGAGTGGACGGCGAATCTGCTGCCCGCGCACATGGTCCCGTCGAGCATCATGATCCTCGACGAGATCCCGCTCACCCCGGTCGGCAAGCTCGATCGGTCGGCGCTGCCGGAACCGCAGTTCCTGCCCACGTCGGACGCCTTCCGGCCGCCGTCGACGGTCCTCGAACACACGATCGCCGACGTCATCACCACGGTCCTGGGCATCGAACGGGTCGGCATCGACGACAACTTCTTCGACATCGGCGGCAACTCGCTGATCGCGACCCGGGTCGCCGCACGCCTGACCGCAGAACTCGACACCGACATCGGCGTCCGCACCCTGTTCGAGGCGCCGACGATCCACGAGCTGGCCCGCCTGATCGAATCGACGGCCTTCGCCCCGGCACACGACGGCGACCACGTGCGGCTGCCGCTCGGCCCGATGGCGCAGCCCGCGCACGTGCCGGTGTCGCTGGCGCAGAAGCGGATGTGGTTCCTCAACCAGTTCGACACGTCGTCGGCGGCCTACAACATCCCGCTCGCCGTGCGGCTGACCGGTCACTTGGACGTCGAATCGCTGCGCGCGGCGGTGACGGACGTGTTCGTCCGGCACGAGTCGTTGCGGACCGTCTTCCCGTCCCACGACGGTGAACCGACCCAGGTGGTGCTCTCACCCGGCCAGTGGACACCGAACCTCGAGATCACCGAGGTGTCCGAGGCCGAACTCCGCGAGCACATCGCCGGTCTCGCGACCGCCGGTTTCGACGTCACGGCCGACGTGCCGATGCGGTCGGCGCTGTTCGCACTCGCCCCCGACGATCACGTGCTCGTCATCGTGGTGCACCACATCTGCGCCGACGGCTTCTCGCTCACCCCGCTCGCCCGGGACGTCATGACCGCGTACGCCGCCCGCATCGCGGGAAGCGCACCGCAGTGGAACCCGCTGTCGGTGCAGTACGCCGACTACACGCTGTGGCAGCTGCAACTGCTCGGCGACGAGAGCGACTCCGAGTCGCTGATCTCCCAGCAGCTCCGGTACTGGACGGATCAGCTGGCCGACCTGCCCGAACTCCTGCAGCTGCCGACCGACCGGGCGCGCCCGGTCCAGCAGTCGTTCCGGGGTGCGCAGGTCGACTTCACGATTCCGGCGGACGTGCACCGGGCGCTGTCCGCGCTGGCGCGCAAACACAACTCCACCATGTTCATGGCCGTGCACGCGGCCCTGTCGGTGCTGCTGTCCGCGCTGTCGTCCACCGAGGACATCGCGGTGGGAACCCCCATCGCGGGTCGCGGTGACGCCGCACTCGACGACATGGTCGGCATGTTCGTCAACACCCTGGTGCTGCGGAGCGCGGTCGACCCGGCGGCGGGTTTCGGCGCCCTGATCGATCAGGTGCGGGCCACCGACCTCGCCGCGTTCCACCACTCGGACCTGCCGTTCGAGCGGCTCGTCGACGTCCTCGCGCCGGAGCGTTCCACCGCGCACTCGCCGCTGTTCCAGGCGCTGCTCGAGTTCCGGAACAACGAGACACCGCGCCTCGAGCTGCCCGAACTCACCGCGGCCGCCGTCGATTTCGACCTCGAGGTCGCCAAGTTCGACCTGCAGCTCAGCGTCGAGGAAGGATTCGACGCGGACGGGGTGGCGTCGGGGATCACCGCGTCGTTCATCTACGCCACCGACCTGTTCGATGCCGGCACCGTCCGCACGTTCGCCGACCGGTTCCTGCGAATCCTCACCGCCGTCACCGCCGACCCGCAGGCCCCGGTCGGTGACATCGTGGTCACCGACGCCGCCGAGCGGTCGGCGATGGYGACCGTGTGGAACACCGCCGGAGTGGAGGCGGGCACCGACACCCTCGCGGACCGGTTCGCGCAGAGCGTGGCCCGGTTCCCCGACGCCACGGCCGTGACGTCGGAGGACGTGGCGCTGACGTACGCGGAACTCGACGCCCGGTCGAACCGGCTSGCCCGGCTGCTCATCGCCCAGGGGGTGGGCCCGGAAACGCTGGTGGCCGTGGCACTGCCGCGCACCTGCGATCTGATCATCGCCCTGCTGGGCGTGATCAAGTCCGGCGGCGGCTACCTGCCCGTCGACATCACCTACCCGGCGGACCGGCTGGCGTTCGTGTTCGAGGACGCCGCACCGAACTGCGTGATCACCACCACCGGCGACGTCTCCGCCCTGCCCGACTCGGAGACGCCGGTGATCCTGCTCGACGACCCGGAGACCACCGCGGACCTCGCGCAGCAGTCGCCGGCGACGATCACCGACGCCGACCGGGTCACCCCGCTCGACGCCGCGTCGGTGGCGTACGTCATCTACACGTCCGGGTCCACGGGCCGCCCCAAGGGCGTCGTCGTCTCGCACCGCAACGTGCTGACCCTGTTCGCGAACACCCAGCCGCTGTACGGGTTCGACGAGAACGACGTGTGGACGATGTTCCACTCCTACGCGTTCGACTTCTCGGTGTGGGAGCTGTGGGGTCCGCTGCTGCACGGCGGCCGGCTCGTCGTCGTCGACTACTACACGGCACGGTCGCCGGAGATGTTCCACGAACTCCTGCGCAACGAGCAGGTCACCGTCCTCAACCAGACCCCGACCGCGTTCTATCAGCTCGCCGAAACCGACCGCATCGTCTCGGAGATCGACGTGAACGCGGCGGCACTGGCGCTGCGGTACGTGATCTTCGGCGGTGAGGCTCTCGACCTCGGTCAGCTCGGCCGCTGGTACTCACGGCACGACGACTCCGCCCCGACCCTGGTGAACATGTACGGCATCACCGAGACGACGGTCCACGTCAGCTACCTCGCGCTCGACCGTGCGTTCGCGGAATCGGCGTCGGCCAGTGTGATCGGCCGCGGCATCGCCGGGCTGCACGTGCACGTCCTGGACCGGCGCCTGCACCCGGTGCCCCCGGGCACCATCGGCGAGATGTACGTCTCGGGTGACCAGGTCACCCGCGGCTACCTGGGCCGGGCCGGGCTCAGTTCCACCCGGTTCGTGGCCGACCCGCTCCGTCCCGGGGCACGGATGTACCGCACCGGCGACCTGGCTCGGTGGAACACCGACGGTCAGCTGGAGTACCTGGGCCGCAGCGACTTCCAGGTGAAGATCCGCGGGTTCCGCATCGAACTCGGCGAGATCGAATCCGCGCTGCTCCGGTACCGCGGCATCGCGCAGGCCGTCGTCCTCACCCGCGACGACGGGCACGGCGGCCACCGGCTGATCGGCTACGTGGTTCCGGAATCCGGCGCCACCGTCGAGGTGTCCTCTGCCCTCGAGTTCGTGGGCACCCAGCTCACCTCGTACATGGTGCCCGCCACCCTCGTGGTGCTCGACACGCTGCCGTTGACGAGTAACGGCAAGCTCGACCGCCGCGCCCTGCCGGAACCCGACTTCGGGGCCCGGGTGTCGGCGGGCCGTGCCCCGGCGACGGAGATGGAGACCGTCCTCGCCGGCCTGTTCGCCGAGGTGCTCGGTCTGGAATCGGTGGGTGTGGACGATTCGTTCTTCGCGCTCGGCGGCGACAGCATCATGTCGATCCAGTTGGTGGCCCGCGCGAAGGCCGCCGGGGTGGTCCTCACCCCGCGGGACGTGTTCGAGGCCAAGACCGTGGCCGCCCTCGCCGAGGCGGCGTCCTGGGCGGGCGCCGCCGACGTGGTGGTCCTCGACGAACTGCCCGGCGGCGGGATCGGCGAGATGCCGGTCACCCCGATCACCGCGTGGCTGCTCGAACGCGGCGGCGATTTCCGCCGCTACACCCAGACCGCGCTGCTCTCCCTGCCCGCCGCGGCGGACGAGACACTGCTGAAGCGCACGATCGCCGCCGTCGTCGATCACCACGACATGCTGCGGGCGCGTCTGCTCGGCGCCGCACCGCAGTGGCGGATCGAGGTGCAGGCCACGGGCGCCGTCGACGTGGACGACGTGCTGCACCGGGTCGAGGTCGCGTCGGTCGTCGGGTCCGCGTTCGCGGAGATCGCCACCCACGAACTCGATGCCGCCGCAGGACGATTGGACCCCGAGGCCGGGGTCATGCTGCAGATGGTGTGGTTCGACGC